>CAZEWV010000251.1:0-4520 GCA_964516025.1 uncultured Eubacteriales bacterium | reverse complement strand
CATCCGGCAGTTCATGAAGCGGCTGTTTTTGGGCTGCCCGATCCCATCTGGGGCGAATGCGTGACCGCTGTTGTAGTTAAAAAAGAGGACACTATCGACGAAGACGATATTATCATGTATTGTAAGAAGAAATTGGCTTCCTATAAATCACCCAAAAAAGTTTTTTTTGCAGATGATCTGCCAAAAACCGGTTCGTTGAAAATTCACAAATATAAACTGAGAGAAAAATATTCAAAGAAATAAGGCTTGTTTAGTTTTGGAGAAATTTTAATGTATGCCGTATTGGATAAATTCTTTTTTGTCTTTCACTCGAGTTTGATTCTTTTTAATTGTTTTGGGTGGGTCTGGAAAAAGACAAGAAAAGCGAATCTAATAGTCCTTATGATGACAGTTTTTTCCTGGTTTATTCTAGGCATATGGTACGGATATGGATACTGTCCGTGCACGGATTGGCACTGGCAGGTCCGGGAGAAACTGGGACTCTATAATAATCCGGATTCCTATATTGAATTTCTGATCGAGACGTTCACCGGGCTGGATGTGAGTCGAACATTCGTGGATACCCTTGCTCTTGTTCTTCTAGTTGCTGCTCTCTTGATGTCTCTTATAACCAATATTTTGGATTGGAGAAAAAAGAAAAAAGGAGGCCAACATGTTTAAACAAAAATTTGTTTTTACGGGAATGATCCTGTGTATGGCACTGGTCTTATTGAACACACCTTCAACCTGGGCAAGTCAAGAAAAAACGCCGCAGGTGATTCCTTCCGAAACAGGGAAAATGACATCTCTCAGGAGTGAATTGGATGCTGAAATTGATCTGCTGCGATCGAGGCTGATCGAGATCAGCGATTGGATGTATCAAAATCCCGAGCCGGGATTCTTAGAATTCAAGGCTGCAGCCATGCTGACCGATGAGCTGAAGAAGAATGGGTTTGAAGTGGAGATGGGAGTTCCGGGATTGGATGAGCATTATGACAGGCTGAAAGTGATTGGTGGATTCCCGGAAGATTATTCCGGCCCCCCCGGTCTTCCAACGGCTTTTAAGGCCATGTTCAAGGGAAAATTTGAGTCACCTGTTATTGGGATTGCAGTCGAGTACGATGCACTCCGGGGAACACCTCCTTTTCACGGCTGCCAACACAACATGCAGGGGCCGACGGGAATTGGAGCCGCCATCGCCCTGGCCAAAACTATGGAGAAGAATAACATTCCGGGCAGTGTATGGGTTTTTGGAACGCCCGCCGAAGAGGTAGGCCCTCCGGCTAAAGCGGCCATGGCCAAAGCCGGATACTTTGAGGGTACAGATTTTATGTTCAGAAGCCACGGCACTTCCAGGTCTACGGCACGCATGCCCGGGGGTTTTTCTGCACGGCATATCCGCCAGATGAAATACACGTTTCACGGAAAATCTTCCCATGCTCAGAGCCCCTGGCAGGGAAGGAGCGCTTTAGATGCGGTGCTTCTTCTCTTTCATTCCATGGACATGATGAGAGAGCATTCCGAGCCGCAGTTTCGCTTTCATGGGATTGTCAGTGACGGGGGGGCGGCGCCGAATATTGTTCCCGCGTTGGCTTCGGCGACAATTTGGATCAGACACCTCATGGATGAAACTCCTCTTGGATCCATGAGCCCAAAGAGAGCCGAACAAAAAATTATGGCTAAAGTAATGGAACTGGACAATATGGCTAAGGCTGCGGCCCTTGCTACAGGGACCTCAGTAGATATCGATCATTATGGAGAATACAATCCTGGTATTGCCGTCGGTATTCTCAATGACATCGTTTTTCAGTACGGCGTCGAATACAACGGTGTCAACATCACGGAAAGGAAGGTTCCGAACCATTGGGAGGAGACAGGTTTTGCCACTCTCCTAGTGCCTGGAGCCTGGATTGGTGTTGGGACTGAAGGATTGCCTCGAGCGGCCGGACACTCTCAAGAAAATGCCGATATCACGGTCACTCCCGCCGGACATGACTCTCTTATTCTGACAGCCCGGGTTATGGCCGCTTCCGGACTGCGACTAATTTTGAGTCCTGAACTTCGCCAAAAGGCCAAAGAGGAGCATGCCAAATGGTTGGACCTCTACAATAAATAGGGGCTTGACAAAAGTTCTGCTTAGGTGATTTAATCTGCACAAATCTAATAGGCCCTGTTGATTGGGGCTAGAGGAGGGAAAAATGGTCAAGACGATTCCTCAGGTTTTCATCAACACTGTAAAATCTCTTCAAAAAGACAATCTGCTGCTTTACAAGTCAGGTGGAAAGTACGTTCCTGTCTCCACTTCTGAATTTGAGGAGAAGGTAAAGGGTTTTACTCTTGGTCTAAAAGATTTGGGCCTCAACCCAGGAGAAAAACTCATCATTCTTTCTGAAAACAGGCCGGAATGGGTCATGGCAAACTTTGCCAATCTGTGTTTGGGAGCGACAACCGTCCCCATTTATACAACCTTGACTCCGGAACAAATCCGGTACATTATTGATGATTCAGACGCAAAAATTGTTGTCTGTTCCGGCTTGGAAATGTGGAAGAAGTTGGAAGTCATAAAGGACAAGCTGGACAAGGTGACTCACTTTATCATCTTTGATACAGGGGTTCCGGAAGGTGTCTTATCTTTTAAGGAAGTGGTCGCATCAGGGAACAAACTGGCTTTAGCCGAATCCAATCTGTTTGAGAAAACAGCCCTCCGTGTCCAACCGGAAGATCTTGCCTCCATCATCTATACATCTGGAACAACCGGCGTTCCCAAGGGGGTGATGTTGACTCATCATAATTTGATAAGCAATATGATGGCTGTATGTCAAATTATTGATTTTTCGGTTGACGACACCGCCCTTTCATGGCTGCCTTTGTCTCACAGTTTTGAACACCTTGTGACCATCGCCTACATCTACAAAGGAGTTTCCATCGGATATGCGGAAAGTGTCGAAACGGTTGGAGACAATTTGCGGGAACTGCGGCCTCAGCTGTTGACGAGTGTACCCCGGCTCTATGAGAAAATCTATTCCGCCATCATGGAGAGTGTGCTATCGGGCTCTGCCATAAAGAGGAAAATATTTTTCTGGGCCTTAAAAACGGGAAAAAAGGCCGGACAAAAAAAACTTAGCGGCCAAGAGATTCCGGGTTTGCTTGAGAAGAAGAGAAAAATTGCCGATAAGCTTGTTTTTTCTAAAATTATTGCAAAAACCGGGGGGCGGGTAAGATTATTTATTTCAGGAGCTGCTCCATTGTCCAAAGACATCGCTGAGTTTTTCCATGCGCTTGGAATTGTAATCCTCGAAGGATATGGTTTGACCGAGACGTCTCCTGCAATAACTTTAAATACTTTTCAACATCTAAAGTTTGGGACGGTTGGACGGCCTGTCCCGGGTGTCGAAGTCAAAATTGCCGAGGATGGGGAGATTTTGGCCAAAGGTCCCAACATCATGAAGGGATATTATAAAAAACCTGCTGAAACGGCTGAGGTCTTTGATGAGGAGTGGTTTAAAACCGGTGATGTCGGATTTATTGACGCAGATGGCTTTATCACCATCACGGACAGAAAAAAAGACCTTATCGTTACAGCTGGAGGGAAAAATGTGGCCCCACAGCTGTTAGAAAATCTTCTCAGAACAAGCCCATTTATCGTCAATGCCGTGGCCATCGGTGACCGCAGAAAATTTATCTCGGCTCTTATAGTCCCGGAGTTTGACAAACTGGAATCCTACGCCAAGGCAAACAAGATTTCCTTCAGCAGCAGGGAAGAACTCCTGAACAATGAAAAGATCCTGAACAAAATTGAAGAGGAAATTGCCAAATCGACGGAGGATCTTGCCCGATATGAGAAAGTCAAGAAGTTTGCTCTTTTAAAAAGAGATTTCGAGATAGAAAAGGGAGAGATGACCCCCACGTTGAAGGTGAAAAGGAATATTGTCGAGGACAAGCATAAAACTCTCATTGATTCATTCTATGAGGAATCATAGACCGGTTTTTTGTTTTGTGTCGAAAATGCCCCTTCTGCTTTATTGTAACGCGCCTCCACCAATGGCCGTATGCCATGTGTTAGAATCTTCTCCATCAAGATAAACCCGTCCGATGTCAGAGAGACCAAAAAGTCTTATTTCACCAGGAATGAAGATGTAAATATTGCTTAAGCGGAGGCGCAGTTCGGCATTCCCATATAGGCAGCCGTCACCGGCAAATCTCTGTGTGCGAAATCCACGAACGGTTGAGTCTGAACCTGAAATCCCCCCTCCACCAATAAAGGCTGCTTCATGGAAAGAGTAGCTCCCAAAGACCTGTTTTCCACCTAGCCTGAGTGCCAAAGTCGGTCGTGAAGTCATAGAAGATAGGGTGAGGTTAGCCGAAATATTTCCGGAAATCGTACCGAAACTGCTTTCTACGTCGAGAAGAGCGGGGAAATATTTTCCCTCTAGATTGAATTGGATTCCGCTCTTTTTTGGATTTTAAACCTTTTCATATTCAAAAGCAACGCAGCAGGGTGTGATGAAAGCATTCCATTTCCATACGGATTTCTTCATCAT
>CAZEWV010000250.1:0-4540 GCA_964516025.1 uncultured Eubacteriales bacterium | reverse complement strand
CAGATAAAGTGGAATTTGAATATATTGTTGACGGCCGACTTCGGACAATCTCACTCGAGAAGAAGGGAGACGCCTATATTGTTTCTGACGGAGATGGATCACTCGAAGCCGATATCCAGGTCATCTCACCGAATATTTTCTCTATAAAGATAGGGGAACGTTCGGTCCGGGTTTATCTGGCAAGAGATAAAGACAAGCGATACATACAGCTCGATGGCTCTCAGTTTATCTTAACAGAACCATCCCAGCTGGGAGATGGATTCCAGAGGGGGGAGGAACAATCTAAAGAGGATATGCTTCTGGTCAAAGCCCCGATGCCGGGCAAGGTCATTAAGATTAATGTCGCTGAGAGGGACAAAGTCCGAAAGAACCAGACACTGGCGATTGTAGAAGCCATGAAAATGGAGAATGAAATCAAGGCCTCTATAGACGGCACTGTGAAAAAAATCTACTGTTCACCCGGAGACTTTGTCGAAACACAAAATCCCCTCATCGAATTAGAATAAATCGGAGCTTGGCTTTGAAATAATTAAAGGGACATCATACTTAATTCTGTCCGAATTAAGTATGATGTCCCTTTAATTATTTCAAAGCCAGGCCCCAAAAAAATGCAACGGAATAGGGGACAAAAGAGTTTGAAAGAAATGAGAATGGACGAACAAGAGTTGATACTACGTATGCAGAAAGGAGATGAAATGGCTTTTTCTGAGATCGTCCGTGCTTACAAGGATAAGATCACCAATTTCCTCTGGCAGTTGACGGGAGATTATCAAAAGGCTGCCGAATTGGCCCAGGAGACATTTTTGCGAGTTTATTTTAAGGCGAACAAATACAAACCCATTGCCCCGCTGTCTTCCTGGATTTATACCATTGCATCCAACCTTGCCAAAACAGAGATGAAAAAGGAGAGACGAATGCCCACCGTATCCTTCGATGATGTGCAGAATTCTCTCGCTGAAAAAAACGATTTATCGAACAATCCACGGAACTCGGAACTCAAGAAGAACCTGAAAAAGGCCCTCAATAATCTCCATCCTCGATACAGAGTCCCAGTTATTCTGAAAGATATAGAAGGTTTTTCTCAGGATGAGATCGCAGAGATATTGAATAGGCCTGTCGGGACGATCAAGGCGAGAATCAGTCGTGGACGCAATCACTTGAAAAAAGAACTGGAAAAGGACTCATTCACCATGTCTTTTTTCGCAAAAAATGAGGAGTGTAAAAATGGAAGCGTATGAACTTTTAAAAAAATTAGAGACAGTCAAGGCCCCATCCGATTTCGAACAGAAAGTGATGGCGCGGCTGTCTTTAAGAAAAAGAAAACATATCCGATCCAGAACTCTACGCTTTTCCCTGACTGGAGCATTGGCCGGAGGTTTTGCCGTGCTGCTTGCCATCAATTTTTTCATTCTTCCCGGCCAAGGTCCTGCCCGTTTTTCAAGTCCTGAAATGGATTTAGCTTCCAGTGCTCTATATGGTGAAAGATATGCGGCAGGAGAAAGTATTCCCATTATTGAAACTGTGGATTATGCCAGCGAGATTCGGACTTTAACCAATGAAGTGCCGACTATTTATATACTAGAGCAGGTCTCATGGACCACCGATACAAAGATTAAATATTAAGGAGGCCAATATAAAATGAAAAAGAGAACAAAAGCGATCTTGGGTTTGTTTGCATTAATACTCATGCTTTCTTTCAATATGTATGCATCACCAAACGCTTCTGAAGAAACAGATATGACAAAGATCATCAAAAAGGTCTTTCCTTCGGTCGTGAGAGTCGAAGTGCGGAGTGTGATCAGGAAAGTCGCGACAGGTGTTGTTCTGGATAAGGACGGACATATCGTAACGACGGCTCTGGTATCCCCCCGTGATGAAAATATTTATATCATCACTTCAGAGGGACAGAAAATCGATGCTGATTTTTTAGGCATGGATTCCGAGACTCATCTGGCGGTTTTAAAAGCAAAAGAAGGAAAATTCACACCTATTGCTATGGGAAATGCAAAAGATGTTTCTGCCGGTTCTTGGGTGGGTGTTGTAGGGATGTCCCTCGAAAATAAATCTCAGGTGACACAGGGAATTGTCAGTTCAGTCGGCGATGAAGCTCTCCGTTTGAATGTCTGGGTTTGGAAAGGAGCCAGCGGAAGTCCCGTTGTTAACGACAAGGGTCAAATGGTGGGCTTGCTCAGAGGAGTCTATAGTGATGCAGCCCCGGTAATCATCCAAATGCGCGGAAGACAGAATTCCAATGCCAACCTTACGCTGAGCCGGGTTGAGGCCCCGTCAACCGGACTGGCTCTGGCTGTTCCCCTTCACATCGTGAAGGATATTTCTGCTGAAATCAAAGAAAAGGGAAAGGTGGAAAGAGGCTGGCTCGGTGTCAGTATTGGAGAGGACGAAAATGGAAATGTGGGTTTGATTGAAGTGGAAGAGGATTCACCGGCCGAGGCGGCCGGACTCGAAGTGGGAGATGTCATCCGTGAATTTGACGGAAAGACTGTCAACAGCAGCGAAATGCTTGTCACCGAAGTCAGAAAAAGAAAACCCGGTGATACCGTGACTGTAATAATCGAAAGGGAAGATAAAACGCAAAAGGTGAAATTGACATTGGGTGAATACACAAGGCAGGACATCTGGAAGGAATTCGAAGTGAAATTCCCCACTCTCTTTAGGATTCCCGAGTCCTTTCCAGCAGAGAAAGGCGTTCCCAGGATGTTCCGGTTTCCTGAGGAAACAGCAGTACCAGGTGTTAAATTACAAAGATGGGCTCCCTTTGAAAGCCGGAAGTTTATTGGCGTTTATCTCGAAGAACTGAACGAGGAGCTCTCCGCCTATTTCGGTTTCAAGGATGGAGTGGGCATCCTGATATCGAGAATCGAGGAGGGCAGTCCTGCTGAGAAGGCCGGTTTGAAAGTTGGAGACATGGTTATCTCAGCCGATGGCAAACGGGTGCAGTCAATAGAAGATCTTATCGGATTGATTCAGGACAAAGAAAAAGGCAGCACCATTCGGCTCGAAATCCTCCGGGATAAGAAGAATATGACCGTTGACGTTGAGGTTGATGAAGAGGACATAGACAGCAGTCAATTTTTTCCGAGACCGTTGAAACAGTTTATGGATTCTTGGAAGAATTCTTCAGATAATAGAATTATAAATATGTATCGGGGCATTAAAGTGTAAACTTGCTCTTTATGTCCATCTCTCATAGGAGATGGGGGCTTTGTCCTCATCTCCTTTTCTTTTATTATTCATGAAAAATACTGACAGGTTAAAGATCCAGCCATTGTTTGCGGAAAGTTTCAAATTCCTTTTTGGACAGATGGTTCTGTCTCTTTTCATTTTTCTGGAGCCTCTGTCTTATGGCTTCATAAAGAATGATACCTACGGAGACCGAAAGGTTGAGGCTCTGCGCCATTCCGAACATAGGAATTTTAACCACATAATCAGATAGTTCTAACGCTTGATCCGATATTCCTCCTGACTCATTGCCGAAGACCAGTGCCATGGGTTGCGTGTAGTCAATATCAGTGTAAGGCAGAGATTTGTCTCCAAGTTGTGTGGCACAAATTTTAAATCCCTGTTTCCTAAGTTTCTTCAGGCATGTTCGTGTAGAAGAATGATTTGTGAAATGCAGCCATTTTTCCGCCCTTGTAGAGATGGCTTTGTTGACGGGGAACGGCTCTCTGTCCGAAGAGATAATATCCAAATATAGGATTCCGGCTGCATCGCATGTCCGGGCTACAGCGCTGGCATTATGAGTGTTTGTGACCTCTTCCAAAACGACATGCAGATCGGGCTGACGGAAAAACAGGACCCTCTCAATTTTTTCTGTCCTCTCTTCTGTGGGCATGGCAGAAATATAGCACAAAACCCGAGTTTGTTCTATTTGACAAAAGGGATTATTTCTGTAGAATAGGGAATTCCTAAGTAGGAAGGAAGAAAAGTGAAAAGTTTAAAGATCCGATACTCTTATTACTATGACTCTTATTATTATAAGAGGATGGGTCTCTAAGGATTCTTCCTTCGACATAAGCCCAAGCTAAGAATCAAGAAAGGCCCTTTTCTAGATGGAAAAGGGCCTTTTTTTTTGGAGGTGAAAAATGGAAGAGAACACTTATGTTTTGCGGGCTATTCGGGGTGCCGTTCAAGTACAAGCAAATACGGTTGAAGAAATTCTTAAATCATCAATCCAATTAATGAACGAAATTGTGTCTGCGAATTATCTGGAGCCAAAAGAAATTGTCAGTGTTTTTTTTACAACGTCCCAGGACTTGAATGCAGAATATCCTGCTGCTGCACTGAGGAAAATGGGTTGGGGACACATTCCGGCTCTCTGTGCGCATGAAATGAATGTTCCTGGAGGCATGCCTATGGTCCTCCGTGTATTGATCCACTGTCCTGTTAAAAAATCTTTTGGTTCCGTTGTTCACAAGTATTTGGGTCGTACAGCTGAACTCAGACCCGATTTAAAAGGAGATACACAATGATTATTGTCATGAAAACCTCTGCGACACCTGAGGATATCCAAACCGTCATC
>CAZEWV010000249.1:0-4580 GCA_964516025.1 uncultured Eubacteriales bacterium | reverse complement strand
CCTTCCAGGATTCGAATTTCCAGGAACATGTCCCGATCCTTAGAAATTCTTTATAGTCTTCCGGAATAACTACTTTCATATGCTCCGCGAAAAAACTCAATTCGCATTAAAACTCAAATCCCAATCCTAACCCGAAATGAAATCCTCCAACGTCAAACTTTTCCGTTGCGGTTGTAATGGGGCAGTATTTGAATTGAGCATAAATATCCACCACAAAAAATCCACCTATTTTAATAAAAAGTCCGGACTGGCCAATAAAACCTATGTTTTGTTCTCGTATTTCTCCATCGGGCGTTACTTCCTTGTATTGGAAATAACCTCCTCCAATCCCAAAGTAGGGATTGACAATACCTTTGTTCAAACGGATCTTTAATCCCAACTCGATGGGAATCAAATACACCTTATTTTCTGAACCCGAAACTGTATCTCTCACAGTTTTGCTAAAATAATTTTCAGCAAACCAGATCTCGACAAAATCCGTCACTCCTACATTCATCTCAGCACCAAACATCAGACCTTTTTCATACACAGTCTTGAGGTTCCCTTCTCTCGGAGAAAAATAATTTCCAGTGACCAATACCCGGATAAACTTTTGCTTCTTTTTCAGTCTCTCTTCGTTGAGCTGGTTGAGGATGGAAATGGTATCTTCGAGTTTCTTCTTCGTCTCCTCCATCTGTTCTTCAATCGCTTTCGGCTTTCCTGTTATGTCTTCTGTTTTTTCAGGTTTTTTCGTTGAAGGTTCTTCTTTTTTCTCTTCAGTTACCGCTGTTAAAGCTTGTTCCTTAACTTCTTCGGCTTTCTCCACTGTTTTCTCTTGGGGTTTCTTCTGTGTTTCGGCCTTCACTGTCTCCACAGGAGCAGCGACGTTTTTAGAAGGATTTTTGGTTGAAAATGTTACTTTCAGCCCCTCAGGCATCCGCTCAATCCCATAAAAAGGAAAGTCCTCCTCGACATCAAATACAACTCTGGCGATACCTTGCTGGAACATACCATGCCGTATTCTTATAACCATGTAATCGTTTATCTCAATAAAAGGTTCGGCCTGGATATTCCCAATGCTGTATAAATCGATCACAATTCTTTCCGGTTGGAGAAGTTCAAAAACTCTGTGGAAGGAATAGGCATCGATGATCAGTTTGACATCAAGCACATCCGGCGTTTTTGACAATATGATTTCTTTTAAAACGCCTAATCCCTTTGTAAGCTGTTCTTCTTGGGAAAAACTGCGAGCCACCATAGAAAAGAAAACAAACACACATATCAAAAAAAATGAAGCTTGCCTTTTCATCAACACCATTGTCTTTTTGTAATTAACTGAAGTTGTATGTTTATTATATCAAGAGTCGGGAAAAATGGAAATTTATTGGATAATCTCATCAACCTTAGGCAGAACTATTTCTCTTATCTTTTTGGCAATGGCCTGAAAATAGGGGTCATTGAAATTCTTCATTTCGACCGAATGGACTTTGTCGACAAACTGCACCGTAATGAAGGAATCGATTCCTCCGGGGGGGCCAGAGCGTGACTCGAGCAGGAGGAAACGGTTCTCCTGGAGAAACCGATCGATGTCCCGGAATTCCCATTCTTCCAGTTTGAACGCTTTCTCGATGGTGATGCCCTGCCGCGATCTTTTAAAAAAAACACCGTCTCTGTTCATCCGGATTTCGATAAGGATCTGCCATTCCGGTTCACCGACGGGGCCAAATCCGTACCGGAGAAAAACCTTTTCTGTCCGGCGTTCGACAGCTTTCTCCTGCTCGGTTTTCAGCCACTCGAAAGGATCGGCATTCACGGTCACTTCCACCACCACATTCTGTTCAATATACACATATCGGAATGCCCAGCCGAAAGTCCCCATCCCTTCCATATCCCAGAAGACGACCTGCCTGTCCTCTACAGTCCCCACTTGGCCCATGTCTTTGGCCCATTCGACCCATTTGAATAGGGCATCTATGGGGGACATTAAATCGAGATCCAGCTCTTCCTCTTCAGTCAAATATGTGTATTGAATAAAAACCTCCTCCCTGACGATGTCGGCCCTTATCTTTTCGAACAGAAGTGTTCCCACGGGATAATCCGGCTCGGGGAGTTCTTCTTCGACCAGTTCCCACTCCACAGGGAAATCCTTTGGCAAAGGCTTTAAAAATCCGTCATTCTCTTCAAGTTCAATGTTCATGGCCACATCCATCGCCTCGGATTTTGAAGGATGCCACTGGTCGGAGACGGGCAGCTGATCCCAAAAATTAGAAGAGCAGTAGATGTCATTCTCCTCCCGGATGAAAAACTTCCAGTCAGGTTTTTGTAAAGGGATAATAAAAGTATCCCCCACTTCCAACAGATCTTCAGACTCTCCATCTTCAGTGTAGATTACATCCATCAGCTCAATAAGACTGCTTGGTGTTGTAAGATAAAACCTAGATTTCAAAGGCTGGTTGAGGTCTAATCTCTCCACCCTAACAACAGCATCATAATACCGGGATACGGGATTCTCTCTGAGCTCGACAAGGCTGCATTCAAAAACCTCAGAGGGCTGGAATAGGGAACACCCCTTAGCTGCGATGAGGAGAGAGATTCCCACAAGAATAATGGTTATTAAAAATATTTTTTTCATCTTACTAGTAAATGGTGACGTAAGCCGCTTCACCTTCTCTTCCTCTTGCGTTTCTTGCAACAATTTTATATTGATAGACCTTTTCTTTTTCCACATTCCGCTGCCAGAATTCGGTCATAGTTATGCTGACTTCTGTAAAAGAGTGCACCTGGTTATTGACGAGTTGGTAAATCCTGTATTTGCTGAGGGGATTGCCTGTGTTAAGCGGATTGGGCTTCCACTTAAGAATGTTGATATATTCCGATTGAGCAAGAGAACGGTTCAAGATTCGCTCTCCTTCAACATCCAGGGGTTTATGGATCTTCTGGAAGTGGGCAAAAAGAGTTTTATCAGAATTCATTGGTACAGATATCAAACTCGAGCTTGTCTGGAATGACTCTACATCCCCAGTCCATTTGATAAATGTATAATACGGATCCTCAAAGATATTAACTGTCACCAGTCTTCCCTTGTCATAGGCATGAGAGCCAGGTGCAGGAATTGTTGTCCCCCCCGGACCGGCACTGAGGGTGAGGGTGTAGCTGATCTTTGAAAGAGAAAAACTCATCGTATTTCCAGAAGAGCTGATGTCGGTTATATGGATATCGGTACTGTCTCTATGTCCCTGAGTATTTCTATAGATAACATTTTCTTCATTACCGGAAGTGGACAATTTCAAAAAGGAACCTGCAGGTTTATCATCCGGGTAAGATGGGCCTATCTGCGTATATCCAAAATCGGCGCCCCAAACCATTTTATCCCAGCTCCATTTATATTGACTCAAAGATGAAAAGAGAGGATTCAACTCGGCACTGATGGCTTCGACGCCGTAAAAGGGGAAATTGGGCAAACAGGCTGCCGGAAGATAGTTTTCATCCACATGAGTGATCAACAGGCCGCTCCGGCGGCTTGGAGAATTTTCATAGTGGGGATGAGAACCATTATTCCTGTTCTCCAACAGCAGGTACTCCATCGGATAATCAATATATATTTTATACAATCTCGGATTTGATACTTGAGAGAGTCCAAGGGCATCCACGTTAAAATTCCCTCCATTGACAATCTCATTCGCGCCTACCCATCCGAATTCTTCCGATTTAATAAAACCACAGAATCCAAGTCGATAGTCTGAAGTTGCCATGAGGCAGTAAAGGCCGATGGGTTTATTTTGGAAATCGCTGTAGTCATAGAGATCCGGAGCTCCGATCATATGCCCGTACTCATGGCAGAAAGAGCTGATGCCTGTATTTTCATCTCCCGAAGTCAGTCTTTCATTCACAACATTATAGTGTCTGACCCGGATACCATACTTGTTGAGATAGCTCCCCCCCATCTTTGGCCAGAAATATGTCGACCACGATTCTTTGGTCCCGGCCCAAATAACAACAATATCCATATCTCCATCGTTGCAGTACGGGACAAAATCAAACAGAGGACTCTCATATTTTATGGAATCCAGGGCATCACCGATAACGGTTATCCAGTTCCCGTTTTCCTTATATTCCGAGGCTGTATTGGGAAGAGTTAGCCAGTTGGGGTAGGTATATCCTTCAGGCCAGAATTGACCGTAGGATTGAGCCTTGTAAAAATTCGTCATACTGATGGAAGATGGCCCGCTGTCAAAGAGTCGTGTATTGAAATTGCCGGGGGGATACATGCCGGTAGACCATTGATTAGGAGGAGAATCTTCGGGCTGGAACTGGACACAAACAACAAAAACTTTTTTAGTGCCAGTCAGCACTTGTACAGATGTAGTTTTCTCCAAAGTCGAAGCTCTGACATCATGCAGATCCAACGGATTTTGCCTGCGCTTTTCTGCGATTCTGTAAGCCCGGTCACTGAGATGTTTGGGAAAGCCGATCCGCTGCAGATAAATAGGGCGGACAGCGCCAACGGCCAATCCGGAAGGAAAAAGTCGATTTTCCAAGAGAAATGCGTATTCGATTTGTCCGGTATTTTCGTTCCGGATTAGAGTGTACCCCTCTTTGGA
>CAZEWV010000248.1:0-4588 GCA_964516025.1 uncultured Eubacteriales bacterium | reverse complement strand
ATACCTGACTCATTAAAACATGCCATAGCCGTAGGCATTGGACTTTTTATAGCCCTAATTGGCCTGGAATATGGAGGTATTGTTGTCGATGATCCGGCGGTTTATGTAAGGATCGGAGATTTGACTTCCAAACCTGTCCTGCTTGTACTGATGGGAGTGCTTGTGACTTCACTTCTCATGGCGCTTAAGGTCCGCGGATCCATTCTCATTGGAATTGTCTTCACGGCTGTTGTGGGGCTCCCTCTAGGAATCGTCAAATACCAGGGAATCGTTTCTGCCCCACCAAGCCTTATGCCTACTCTTTTTAAGCTCGATATTTTTGGTGCACTAAAGATGGGTTTGATTACAGTGATCTTCATTCTTTTTTTGATTGACCTTTTTGATACGATGGGAACGCTGATTGGCGTAAGCAGCCAGGCAGGATTTCTCAAAGACGGAAAACTTCCAAGAGCGAACCAGGCTATGTTTTCAGATGCTGTTGGAACGGTGAGCGGAGCTCTTCTTGGAACATCTACGGTGACCAGTTTTATCGAGAGCGCAACGGGTATCGCCCAAGGTGCAAAAACAGGATTAGCCAATGTGTTTACGGCTGGTCTCTTTTTGGTTGCCCTGTTCTTCAGCCCACTGGCAAAAATGATTGGAGGGGAGTATGTGTTTAATGGCGTTGTTCTCCGTCCGGTGATTGCTCCGGCATTAATCTTGGTGGGATATTTGATGATGAAGTGTGTCAAATGGATCAACTGGGATGAAATGACCGAGGCTATCCCGGCCTTTCTATGCATCATCATCATGCCGTTGACGTTGAGTATCACAGAGGGCATTTCTTTTGGATTTATTTCCTATTCATTCCTGAACCTTGTCTCTGGAAAAGGGAAGCAGGTTCATTGGCTTGTCTACCTGTTTTCCATTCTGTTTATAATCCGATATATAGTGATATAGTCCCGCGTGATCGAATTCTTACTGAGGAGGAAATGGTTTTGATAAAAACTCTTAAATTCTGTTCTCGCGTCTTCTTTTTGTTATTTCTCTGCAGTAAAGCGGTCGTTTTTCCGTTTTCTGCTTTTGATTACGGCCCTGCCGAGGCCAGGTGGGTGAAAAAGACCCTCGCGAAAATGACCCTGGAAGAAAAAATCGGCCAGATGCTCTGTCTGGGTTTCTACGGAGATTTTCTCAACAGGACCTCTGAGACTTGGATAAAGTACAGACACTGGGTTGAGGAGCTTAAGATTGGTGGATTGGCCATCTACAGAGGGGATGTGTATGAAACTGCTCATATGATGAACTCTCTGCAGGCCTCGTCAGATATTCCCCTCCTGATCGCCGCGAATCTCGAAAAAGGGCTCGGCAATCAAATGGATGGGGCGACTCTGTTTCCTCCCATCATGTCCATCGGAGCCACCGGATCGGAGGAATTGAGTTATCAGATGGGAAAGATCACAGCTCTGGAGGCAAGAGCCACCGGGATTCACATGGCTTTTTTTCCTGTTGTGGATGTCAACATCAATCCCGACAATCCGATTATAAACACGCGTTCATATGGAGAAAATCCTGAAGATGTGGGTCGTTTGGCGGCAGCCTACATCAGAGGCTGTCAGGAATTTGGTCTCATCGCCACAGCCAAGCATTTTCCCGGACATGGTGACACAGAACGGGATTCTCACAATGTTCTAGCAACAGTCCTGGTGGACATGGATCGTCTGACGAATGTTGAGCTCTATCCCTTCCGGAAGGCCATAAATGCCGGAGTACAAGCCGTGATGTCTGCCCATATCTCCATTCCTGCCCTCGATCCGACGCCTAATCTTCCGGCTACGCTCTCAAAGCCCATAATGACGGATTATTTAAGAGAAAAAATGGGTTTTAAGGGATTGATCGTCTCGGACTCCATGGGCATGGGGGGAATCACAACTCTTTATTCCCAGGACCAAGCTGCCGTTTTGGCCGTCAAAGCGGGGGTGGACATTATTCTTTTAACACCTGAACCCGAAGTTGTGATAGCAGCTCTTTTCGATGCCGTTAAAACCGGCCAGATATCCGAGGCGCGGATCGATGGATCTGTCAACAGGATTCTCCAGGCAAAGGCCAGAATGGGACTTCACAAAGATCGATATGTGGATGTCAGTATTCTGGATAAGATCTTGGCCACAGAAACACATCTTCAATGGGCCGATTTGGCGCTGGAACAATCCATGACCCTGGTTAAAGACACCAGCCAGATTCTGCCTTTGAGTCCTGAAAAAAAACTTGCCGTATTTTCCTTGAGCAGCGATCCCGGTGACTACTACGCAGGAAGACCTTTTATTAGGGAGGTTAAAAAGAGAGATCCTAAAGCTATAGAGTTTTACGCAGAATCTTCAACAGGAAATGAATTTTTGGAAGGGGCTCTACAAAAAACCGTAGAAGTGGATGTTTTGGTGATCGCTCTTTTTTCCAGCTTGCGATCAGGGAAAGGGAGTATTGGATTAAATGAAAGACAGGTTGCCCTTGTCCACAGAATTGTAGCAAAAAAAATCCCCGTAGTGGTGATTTCATTCGGAAGCCCCTATTACTTGAGACACTTTCCGGATGTCAATGCCTACCTTTGTGCCTACAGGCCATCCCCACAGGCACAGAGAATGGCTGCAAAAGCCATATTTGGAGAAATCGATATTCGCGGCAAACTTCCAGTGTCCATACCCGGATGTTATCCAGTGGGACATGGGATACAACGTGGCAAAAAGCCTGACATGCGCTAAACCCGTCTTATCTCCAACTGCCAGCCTCCATTCCAGAATTTTTTGTAGGTTTGATGTATGCTGTCAAAAATGATAGAAAATAAAATAAACGACTTTTAATCTGTTGTCGTTTATATTAAAGAGAGTCGAAACATTTTTGAGATAAATCAAGGAGTTGTAGAATGATTTTTCCGAAGAAAGTTCTCGTTCTTTTTTTAGCAGTGGTTATAGCTGGATCTCTGATCTATTTTCTGGTTGTGAAGCAGGGCCTTTTTTCTTCTAAGGAAGAGACAACAGAAAATATTTCGGAGGAAGTCGCTGAAACGACAGAAACTCCACTGCCTGTAAAAGTGGAAACTGTAAAACGTGGGGAACTTGTTATCAGACTGAGATCTCCGGGAGAGGCCGTGACCGATCGAATGGTTGTTATGAAAACCGAAGTCAGCGGAAAAGTTGGAGTCTTGCATGTCAAGGAAGGCCAGTCTGTCCAGAAAGGTGAGCTGCTGGTTGAATTGGACATGGGGGAATTCCAACTAGAAGTCGAGAAGGCTGAGGCCTCAAGGTTGCAAATTCTTTCGGAGCTCATGCTTGATAACCAGTTTGCCGAGAAAAATACCTCTGTAGGTGCCTCCTTTATTAAGAAAATTGAAGAAGAAAAAAAGATATACGAAAGAGTTTATCAGCAATATCAGCAGGGCCTCGTTTCCGAAGAAGAGTTTGAGATCGCTTTCAAGAAATTTGAGATCGTGATGATTGAATCAGGTCAAAAAAAAGACGATATCATGGCAGCCACCAAAGGGCTTACACAGCAGGAGATAAGCGTCAAGAAGGCCAGGTTGAATTTGGAAAAAACCAGGATTCTTGCTCCATTTTCCGGAATTATCACGGATATCAAAGTTTTAGAACAGCAGCAGGTGACGGCGGCATTTGAGCTTTTTACGCTTGTCAATACAGAACGTATTACAGTTCATTCCCAAGTGCTGGAGAGTGAAATCGGGAAGATGCGTGTTGGAAGGGAAGTGGATTTGTTTTTTAGTGCTTTTCCAGATGATGTGGTCAAAGGCAAAGTGAAAGTGGTCAGTCCAATTGTCAATAGTGAAGATAAAACATGCAAAGTCATTATTTCAATTGTGAATTCAGGTGTAAACATTAAACCGGGAATGCATGCTGAAGTGGAGATAGATGCCGATATTTTTAAGGATAGACTTCTTATCCCCCAGGAAGCGATTGTTGTCAGGAGTGGTAAAAAAATGGTTTTTGTTGTTGAAGGGGACAGGGCGATAAGAAGATATATCGAAACCGGACAGGAAAATGAATATTATGCCGAGGTCTTAGAAAACAATGAGGCCGATTCAGGGGTAAGAGATGGTGAAATTGTTATAGTAGAAGGGCATTACACTCTTGCTCAAAACGCTCGAGTGAGAATTTTGGGCTGATTAAGAAGAGTAGAATAGGTTACTTATACTCTTCAGCAAGCCTTCCTGCGACCATATACTCCTTCTTGGACATTTCTTGGATCCAAACACGGATGGTTGGAAGTGGAGAACCAATGGATTCGTGGACTGCGTCCGTGATGGCTGTGAGGAGAGCCTTTTTTTGTTCATCCGTCCGTCCCTCAATCATGTGAATTTCAATCAGAGGCATAATACTAAACTCCTTTTTTATGAATAATTCAGGGGATGCTAACGTTCATACTTATTCTAGCAAAAAAAATCGTAATATGTTCATTTTTTTTGGTTCCTTTGAAAAATTATTTTTGATAGTGAAATATGACAGCCCAGCACTCGAATATTTTCGGAGAAGAGAGCGTCTTCCTATTTTAGCTTGAACGTGATGGTGACAGTAAAAATAACTCCTCTTGGAAGACCGTTAAT
>CAZEWV010000247.1:0-4599 GCA_964516025.1 uncultured Eubacteriales bacterium | reverse complement strand
TGGCTGTTGAACTTTTTGATCTGCAGGATTTTGATATGATCGTTTCCAGCTCTCACTGTGTAGCCAAGGGTGTCATCCCACGTCCTGATGCCCTGCATGTTTGCTATATCCATTCCCCTGTCAGATATGCCTGGAATCAGTATTTTGCCTATTTTTCTCCAAAGAAGCTTGGCTTTTTTTCACGAAAGCTGATCCCATTTTCGATTCACAAGCTAAGGCTTTGGGATGAATCCTCATCGCATAGAGTGGATCACTTTATTGCGAATTCCAAAACTACTGCCCAGAGAGTGCAAAAATACTACAGACGTCAATCGGATGTGATCCATCCGCCTGTAGACTCTGATTTTTTCCGGCCGGATGGAGAGCAAGAGGACTATTTTTTAATAGTCTCCGCGCTTGTGCCGTATAAAAAAATTGACCTGGCCATCCAAACCTTTAACCAGAATGGAAAGGTCCTCAAGATTCTGGGACAGGGGCCTGAATACAAGAGACTCAAGAAGATGTCCGGGACAAACATTCAGTTTCTCGGCTCAACGGATGAGGAAACTCTTCTTAAGGCTTATCAACAGGCAAAAGCACTGATCATGCCGGGAGAAGAGGATTTCGGTATAAACGCCCTAGAGGCTCAGGCCTGCGGAATTCCCGTTGTCAGCTATGCTCGGGGAGGAGCTTTGGAGACTGTTATTTCAGGTGAAACGGGCGTGTTTTTTCCTGATCTGAGTGTGGACAGCCTTTTGGGAGCGCTTGACAAATTAGAGGCCATTACATTTAATAAAAAGGCCATCCGTGCCCATGCGCAGAATTTCTCTCGAGTAATATTTAAAGAAAAGATCAACATGTTTTTACGGCAAAAATGGAATGATTTTGTGAACCAACAATGATTAGAGAAAAAGGAACGCGTCTTATCGGGATTTACTTCCTGAGCGATTTTGTCGGTATCGCCCTGGCCTATTTTTGTTCCTACTTTTTTCGATTCAAGACTTTTATCCCAATCAATCCTGAAAGGGGAATTCCTGAAATAAAGTCATATATTATTATTTTTCCACTTTTTCTATGTCTCCACCTTTTAATATTTTTCATTCAGGGATTTTATAGAACTCGGTTAAAAAGGATCAAGATTGATGATTTCTTTTTTGTGACTATCAATGCCATCTTTACTATCCTGATTATCCAAGCTGTGCTCAGCTATCTCTCCAACTATAGCCAAGGGCTTGCTCCCCTATTTCGCGTGACTTTTAAGATATCTCATGGTTTTCTCGCTATTTATGCTGTTTACTTCATTCTGTTTATCCTGTTCCTCAGGTTCCAGATCTATTTTTTCATGAAAAGACGATTCGCAAAAGGGATGAACCTCCAGAATGTTCTTGTTGTTGGAGCAGGAGAGATGGGGATAGCCGTGACTCAGAAACTCTTGCAGTTAAAAGATTTAGGTTTTGAAGTGAAGGGTTTCTTGGATGACAACATGGACGTTGGAAAAGAAATAAAAATGGGCGGAGGGATAAAAATTCTAGGGCCAGTAAGAGATTTAGAACGTATTCTTGAAAGCGAGCAGATCAGCGATGTTTATGTGGCTCTCGATCTGAATAATTACTCCCAGATATTGGAGACCTTAAAAGTGGTGAACAAATATGCAGTTAATGTCCGGTTGGTTCCGGACCTCTTTCAACTTCTCACTCTGAAGGCCAAACTGGAAGATCTGGATGGATTTCCTGTCATAAGCATCGATGAGTCTCCATTAAGGGGGATGATGCTGTTTTTAAAAAGGGGAATGGATGTCTTTGCATCCGTTGTTCTCTTGATTCTCCTCTCACCGATTTTTTTCATTGTAGGGATTTTGATCAAACTGACATCAAAAGGACCGGTGTTCTATCACCAGGAGCGGATGGGTGTGGATGGAAATAAATTTGTGATGCATAAATTCAGGACGATGGTCAGTGATGCCGAGGCGCAGAGCGGCCCTGTGATGTGTGCACCGGATGATCCAAGGATCACCAAGATCGGCCGGAGATTAAGAAGATTCAGTATTGATGAATTTCCTCAGCTCTTAAATGTTCTCAGGGGGGAAATGAGTCTTGTCGGACCTCGCCCGGAGAGACCTGTGTTTGTGGAAGAATTTCGGGAAAAAATCCCGAAATATATGCTTCGGCACAAGGTTAAATCCGGAGTTACCGGATGGGCTCAGGTTCATGGATTGCGTCAAGATACTCCCATCGATAAAAGGCTTGAATATGATTTTTACTATATTCAAAACTGGTCTTTTGCTCTGGATTTGAAGATTCTTTGGAAGACACTGCGAAAGGGATTTCTAGATAAAAGTGTCTAACCTAATATTCATAAAACTGCCGACACTAGTCATTACGAGGAGCCTTGCGACGTGGCAATCTCATGTCTCTGCGGAAGCACTATTAGGTCACCACACTCTCTGCGATCGTTCGTGATGAACTTCATGTGCCGATGCCTCGCATCTGCAGCAACCTCGGCCCGTGAATAATCCAGGTTAATATCAAATGTCAACAGTTTTTTGAATTATCAAGGTAAAATCGTTAAAAAAGCACTTGAATCCTTGAACCCTAGAATCCTCTAACCCTTATTTTCTTAAACTGGCGGTATCCGCGAATGCCAATGAATGTGTAGTGTGCGGCAGAAAGGAGGGACAAGACCATAGTGAGTAAATAGAATGGTTCAAAATAGGAGGGGGCTTTTCCGAGCGAATTGTAAAGGAGCACAAGGGTCAAGAGACTCATTTCCACAACAGTACTAATCTTTCCTATTGTGGAGGGTTTGACCTCAGTTTTTTTTGTCAACCTGATGAAAGTCAATGCTCCTGAAACTATATAGATGTCTCTGATGATAACGACAGCCACTAACCAAACAGGGATGGTGTTTGGGGTGCTGACTGCTGGAATGGAAAGGAAAATAAATGTGGAGGCCATAAGCAGTTTATCGGCTGCAGGATCCAGGAATGTTCCGAGTTTTGTTTTCTGCTGCCAGACTCGAGCCGCGATTCCATCCAGTAGATCTGTCGTAACCGCGAGGAGGAAGACGAAAAAAGCCAGAGTGATTTTATGCTGCAGCATCAAGGTTATAAAAACGGGGATGAGGAAAATTCTTAGCAAACTGAGAATGTTTGCTGCCGTGAATAAGTTATTTTTTGTTTCTTTGACCATGCTGAAAAAAATGGATCTGGTTTTCTATTTGATTAGGGCCAGGATGATATCAAATAGGTGAATGGTTTCTCTTCCTGTGATAGTGGAGTCCGGCTTGAATGTTTTATTCGAAAAGAGGCTCATTATATCATACGAAATGATGGTGAGAATTGGCTGGTAATAAAAGTTGGAAGGAGTGACATCTGTAATCTGGATTCTGTTGAGGGGGATCTGCTGAATGAAGTTATATCCTTTTTCATCTAGGTACATGATGAGGCGCACAAGAATTTCTGCCAATTCTGCGCGGTTCAGGATTTTTTTTGGCTGGAATTCATGATTGGCGTAGACATCAATGAGACCAAGGGTTGTCATCTTGAGTATGAATTTAGCTGCCCAGGATGTGGCGATATCGACAATAATATTAGGCTGTTGTGTTGGATCTTCTATAATGTCTTTGAATTTCACTCCAAGCACTGCGGCAACGTCTTCTTTGGTCACAGCCTCAGAGGTGGGAATGTTGTCGTACTGGCTTGGAAGCTCAAAAATTCCCAATCTGCTCTTGATGATTTCCAGGCGCTCCTTTATCTGGGGATTGTCCGGTTCACGGAGACTTAATTTTTCATAAATCTTTAGACTTTTTTTATGGTCTTGGATTGTAAAAAGAATATCCCCGTACAGTTTAAGGATTTCACTGTTTTCCGGGTCATATGTGCTTGCGGCTTTGAGATGGACGAGAGCGCTTTGATAATTGTTTTCTTTGTTGTAGATGCCTGCGAGTGAAAAATGTGCATCGACCGACGTAGGAGAATAGAAGAGCGCCTTGAGGTAAGAGGCTTTGCCTTTTTCCGTCTCTCCTGCAGAGACGAATGCTCTGGCTTCCTGAAGGGCCGTGGTGGTTTTTTGGGATTTGAAAGCCGTGTACCTGGATTTTGCCCAGGGATGTTCTGGATCCAGTTTGATGATGTTTCTGAATTCCGTGAAGGCAGAATCTTCACGTCCTGTTTCTTGATAAATTTGGGCCAATCCGACACGAATGAGGACCAAATCCGGATAGTACAGAAGAGCGGCTTTGAAGAATTCCTCTGCTTTTTGGATGTCATTCAATAAGTAAAGAGCATAACCCAGTCCGGCGAGGTAGAGTGGGCTTTCCTGACCCAATTTTATGAGGGCTTTTTTTGCTCTCTCTCCATCGCCCCGCACTAAATTTGTCCAGGCTTCTTCTGTGAGAATCCGTTCCTCCAGTGACATCTTCGCGATAACGGACTCAGGGAAACGCTCTACATAAAGTGTAGGTGAAGGAGGACTGTAAGTCGTGCAGGACCAGCACAGACAGACAAGGATAACACATGCCGTGATTCCTTTCTTTACCAATTAGGATCTCCTCGTTTGATGTAGGGAAGAAAATTGAGCATTGAATTTGGATTTGCCATTATTTTCAATTCGTAAAATTCTC
>CAZEWV010000246.1:0-4620 GCA_964516025.1 uncultured Eubacteriales bacterium | reverse complement strand
GAAGGATCTCGAAAAGACATTACAAAAACTCTCTTATCAATCAATGAGCGAAAGAGAAGCTGCATAATCTAATGCACCAAAAATACGTCACCGAAATTACGAACTAGAGCACTAAGGAAAAAAGTGAACTGAAGGCTGTTTTAGTCGAAGTGATGAAAAAACAGGAAAAGATTGAATCCTGGCTGGATGAACCGAATGGATCAAACGGAGTCGATCTCAAGATCGATGATTTGAAAAAACAGTACACTATGCTTGAAGAAAAAGCTGAGGATCTCAGGAAGCAGATAAAAAATACAGATGACCCTGATGTCAAGGCCAAGTGCAAGCAGATGCTGTCCGACATCCAGGAGAAGCAGCGGACGATCAAGGAAAAAGCAGAATCCTTGAAAGACGGAAAAGAGGGGGAAAACTATCAAGTAAACAAAGACATTCATCCCCTATACATCTTTTCATCCCTTACAAGAGGGGAAGCCGGGACCTCCAGACCCGGCCTCCTCTTTTTTTTAAAATTAAAAACAGTATAATTAAAGGGACATCATACTTAATTGATTATAATAATTAAGTATGATGTCCCTTTAATTATTTAATTGTAATTAAAAGAATTGACAGATCACTATTATTCCTATAATTATAGTTATTTTAATATTTTCTTATAAAATGGAAGACAAATTCGGACGTGCCATCGAGTGTTTACGAATCTCTGTCACTCAGAGGTGCAATCTCAGCTGCAATTACTGTCATCATGAAGGGGAATTTAATCCAGGACCAGAACTTTCGCCCCTGGAGATAAAAGAAATTGTTGAAGCGTTTTCTGAGATGGGAATCCGAAAAGTGAAAATTACAGGAGGTGAACCCCTTGTAAGAACGGACATATTAAAGATCGTGAAAAAAATATCCGGTATTAGTGGGATCGAAGAGGTTTCCATGACGTCCAACGGTCTGCAGTTGGAAGATCTGGCAGCTGATCTCAAAAAGGCCGGACTCTCCCGGATTAACATCGGATGCGACTCCATAACGAGTGTTCTTCCTAAAAACATTAAAAAGGTCAAAAAGGGGCTGCACGCTGTGCGTGATGTAGGGCTGGTTCCTGTTAAAATCAACATGGTTGTGCTTAAAGGTATTAATGAGGGAGAAATTGAGAAGATGATCGATTTTGCAAGAGATAACCAAGTCATACTCCAGCTGATTGAACTCATCGATGTCAATAAATCATATTATCAAAAACATTACTTTCCACTCGACAATGTAGAATTAGAATTAGAGAAGAAGGCTTTTCAAGTCCGGACAAGGAAGATGCAGGCAAGGAAGCAGTATTTTCTGGACGGTGTGGTCGTGGAAATTGTAAGGCCGAGCAAAGAAGGTTTTTGTTTGAAATGTCCCAAGATCCGGCTGACTAGCGACGGCAGAATAAAACCTTGTCTCATGAGGCAGGACAATTTGATGGTCTTCGAAAACAAGGATTCAATCTATAAGGCGCTTGAAGAGAGGTGTATCCATACACATGATTGATGGCCTTGAAAAATTGATTTTACTTGAGATCGGAAACATTGTGAAACATGCCAATGAATAAACCTAAAGTATTGTCCACACAGGACCGAGTTATTTCTTCAGTTTCCGGTGTGGTCATAGGCTTTTTATCAGGCCTCATTGGTATTGGAGGTGGTGAGTACAGGGCTCCGGTTTTAATCTATGCGTTGAGATTGAGCGCAAAATTTGCTATTGCCACGAATCTCCTCATCGGCCTTTTTACCGTCACCGTTTCTTTTATCAGAAGAGAGGGCTGGCTGCTTCCAAAACAGGTTCTGCTGATTTCCCTCATCATGATGATCACCTCTATTTTTGGCTCATACCTTGCCGCTCACACTACCAAAAAACTCAAAGACAATTTTTTAAAGAGGAGCCTAGGTGT
Organism: uncultured Eubacteriales bacterium; assembly: GCA_964516025.1. GTDB lineage: Bacteria > Acidobacteriota > Aminicenantia > Aminicenantales > Aminicenantaceae > JAUWVG01. The sequence goes on along the minus strand of CAZEWV010000246.1, from coordinate 2,711 downwards.
TTTGCTTATCGTGGCCAGCATCAAAGTGTTTCTCGATTCTCACAGTTTTACCGAAGATTTTAATGTCTCAACCGGAGCCTTGATTTTAGCCGCTGTTGTGGGTTTTTTGATTGGTGGATTGTCTGGATTTCTGGGAGTAGCTGGCGGGGAGTTCAGGATTCCTGCATTGCTGCTTTTATTTGGCATGGGAATTAAATCGGCTGGTACAGCTAATCTACTCATTTCCATTCCGACAGTGCTGTCCGGATTCATCAAACACAAAAAGCTCAAGCATGTAGATAAAAGGTCCTTTCGTATTTCGATATTGATGGGTGTGTTTTCAGTCATTGGTGCGGTTATAGGGGCCAGTCTTTTCTTGGTAATTCCTGAGAGAACCTTATTGCTCATTCTCTCCGTTATGATGCTGGGGATCGGAATAAAGATGACCTGGAGGCCGTGACGGGTGATGCAGGATTTTGGAAAGCTCATGTTCCTTTAATTACTGCGTATAAAATTCCTCAATTCTAATTGAAAAGAAAAAAAGACTTGACAAGCATACTATAGGGGGGTATCCTATATTCGATGACAAAATTACAGTTTTATGGAGGAACAATGAAATCAACAAAATCAATTTTCTGGACACTTTCTATTTTACTTATTTTTTTCACCGCTTCTTTCAACTTGGCATTAGAGAATCAGGATGAAAACAAGGCGATGGAAAACTGGATGAAATACTCTACACCGGGGCAGTCCCATCAATTCCTGACAAAACAGGTAGGCGATTGGAATGTAGCTGTGAAAAGCTGGATGCAGCCTGGTGCTCCTCCCATGGAATCCGAATGGATGGCTCACGGAAAAATGATCCTTGGCGGCAGGTACCTTCAAATACAGTACAAAGGAATGATGATGGGCATGCCGTATGAAGCCATGACTACCACAGCTTTTGATAACCATCTAGAGTCTTTTATCACTTCATGGATTGACAATATGGGAACCGGTGTTTATCAAGGTCGAGGTATCCTGGACAGTACAGGAAAGGTTCTTAGTGAAACAGGTGAAATGTATGATCCGATGATGGGTCATAATATGGATATGAAAACTGTAACGACCCTAACAAGTAAAGATAGTTTTACCGTAGTTATGTTCCATTCAATGGGGGGCAGCGAAGAAATGAAATCCATGGAGATGGTGTTCACACGGAAAAAATAGGTTTTTTCAGATAAAAAAATTGAAGTTATTTTGCTAAGCAGATTCAGAACAGCCGGTTTCCATATAGTGAACCGCGAATTTGTCGTCTTCTGTGTTCATATTTATAACTTCCTTTAGAAGTCAATCTGGATTTGTATCTGAAACACACCATCGTTAGGCCTTTCAATCCGGTCTAGGATGGTGTAATCCGCCTGGACTTTGAAATTATGAGAAAGTATGTAGTAATTTAGACCAAACGAATGTTTTCTTCTTAATGCCTGATTATTCCAGGCGAAAGGATCATAATCCGCTATTTTGTAAGCCATTTCAAGGTTTCCGGGACCCACTTTATATGGCAGGCGGTATCCCGCCTGGATAAACCATCCATCTGAATTCTGATTGCTGAGGCCGCTTTCATATTTTCTTTTTTAAAACTTTTCCGTATTCGGCCTGAAGGCTCAATCCCATTTTGAAGGCAGCAAAAAGATCTATTTCATAACCTGTCAAATCATATGTGTCTTCAGATGTATTGATATGGCCCAAATACCCAATACTGCCTCCAATATTAAGAATGTTTTTATCTCCTTTTGGATGTGTAGCACTGTATTCCCCGTTTGTCCACTCTCCAGCATCAAGGATATGCCCCACAAGTCTGGCCATCGGCATCAAATGGGTCGTTTGCGTGCCCCATTTGTCGTTGTCAAACACTCCGAGATGATACTCCAGATGATCACTAATCAGACCATAGAATTCCATGCCGAATGCATTATCGGAAAGGCCTTCTGAATGGAAGCCTTCTGAAATGTCGGAACGGTCCATAAAAAGGAGTTTGCTGTCCGAGGTGAGATTGTCTCTGCTGAACGGAGCATCATACAGTCCGAAACGGACGACAACGTTCGGCTCTAAAAAGTTCAGGAATAAAGTGATATCCTCTACTTCTGTCTTATTTGTATGCCCTGCACGTCCGGCATCGTCGCTCTTGATTTCTACCTTGAATTTCGTCCCTTTGAATATCGATCCTTCAAATTTAAGACGGGTACGACGAATCATGATATCGTGAGTTTTTGCCGATTTCGAATAAGCATATCTGAATTGAGTGCGAAGGCCAAATTTAAGCCTGCCTGCCTCTCCAAAATGAATCTCTGGGTCTTTTTGACCTTGTTGTGAGTATGTGTCTACAAGAGTAAATTTGGCTAATTTTTGATTAATCCAGTATTCCGTTTCTTCTGATTTCAGAACGAATGGCGAGGTGAATATGATGGCTATCGAAACAATCCAACAAGAGATTTTTGTGTGCATGGGACATTTTCTTCCTTTGTATATCTTTTTTAGATATACTATATAATCGATAAAATTCATTGATTTTATAGAAAATTAAAAATTCAAAGTCAATGACTCTATAGTAAAAAGTGAAGTAAAGAAAGGATGGTGGCCAATAGATAGAAATTGAGAAAAAAATCAGCCTGCGACTATTTTTTTGATTTCTTCGACGACTTCAGGATTTGCCAGCGTTGAGACATCGCCCACATCTTCCTTATTGGAAA
>CAZEWV010000245.1:0-4640 GCA_964516025.1 uncultured Eubacteriales bacterium | reverse complement strand
CAGAGCTTAAAGACACCATCATTCGTGACATGACGTCAAATCCGAATATCAATGATTCCAATACAAAATTCTATGACAGATACTTTCGTTGGGCCGCACGCTGGCAGCCTCATATGAATTATTTAGAGAGAGACTCGGGACTCAACCTCTATGCCAAGAGACGGTCATCACGAGCATCCAGGTTGTCCAATCGTCGTAAATTGACATTTGTTGAAGAGACTCCAGAACTCATGGATGAGACGGCTCGAGGTCCCTGGCTCGATTTCCTTGTCACACAGGGTTTGACCTACCTGTTTGCGCATGTGGAATATCTTTCTCAGGCAGATTATGAAATCGTCCGGATCGAAGAAGAAAGCCAGGGTCGAATTTCCATTCAGTTTGTCAGGGATCGTCCCGGAAAAATCAAGATAAAGTGAATTGAAAATAAAACAAAAAAAATATTGTACAAATATTGAACATGATTTGATATAATATGAATAAGAAACATTAACCAGGTCCAAGACCGATGCAAATTCAAATAAAACTGCTGCTATTAATCGAAGATTTTTCCCTCTACGATCTCCTTATGAAATCTTCAATTGCGAATAACTGTGAAGTTTTCTTTTTAGAAAAAACAGAAGACGCTTCCACGTCCATAAAAGCCAACAATATCAATGTTGTGATCATCGATATAGACAGGAATAAAGGAGAAAGATTCAATCTCCTTAAGGATTTGAAAAAATCTGACCGATTATTGAATGTTATCATCACAGGTCAACCGCTCGGTACGAACGATGTCATGGAATTTATCAATCATGGGGCACTGGGTTATTTAGAAAAACCTGTCAAACTCGAAGAAATCGAGAAGATACTCGAAAAGATTGCTGAAAAAAGTAAATTGAGACGGGAAACCTTCCAGTTAGAAAAAAAACTTGAGAAAAAGTATTACTTTGAAGGGATGGTGGGAAAGAGCCCGCATATGTATGAAATTTTCTCCCTTATGGAAACTATAGCTCCCTATTTTTCAACAGTTCTTATCACCGGAGAAACAGGAACCGGAAAAGAATTGATCGCTAAGGCTATTCACAATCTCAGCCCATTCAAGAATAAAGATCTTGTTATCTGCGACACCGCTTCCATCCCGGACAATCTTGTTGAATCAGAACTCTTTGGTTATGTGAGAGGAGCTTTTACCGGAGCAGACAGAAATAAGATTGGATTATTTGAGGAAGCCGACAATGGAATTATCTTCCTGGATGAAATAGGAGAAATCCCGCTCACTACTCAAGCCAAACTTCTTCGGGTCCTTGAAAACGGTCAGTTCAGGCCTTTGGGCTCCAATCAAAATGTAAAAGTAAATATCAGAGTCATTGCCGCCACAAACCGTAATCTGAAAGAAAATGTCAAAAGCGGCAAATTCAGGCAGGACTTGTATCATAGAATCAACAGAGTAGAGATCCAACTTCCTCCCCTAAGAGAAAAATCCGAAGATATATCCTTGTTGATCAGACACATGCTCAATTTAATGAGTATTAAAATGGATAAAAAGGTATACGGCGTTTCTCGAGAGGTACAAAAACTATTCCTAAAGTATGATTGGCCGGGAAACATAAGAGAGCTGGAAAATGTCCTGGAAAGAGCATCCATTTTAACCAAAAAGACCTTTATTGACTTAGTTGATCTACCTAAAGACCTCCTGGATTACTCAAAATCAAAGCTTAAAATGCCTTTCTTTTCCAGAGAAAATCTCGCCACCCTCGATGAAATGGAAAAGGAATACATCTCTTTTCTTTTGAAAAAGACGGAAAACAACTTGAGAAAGACAGCCATCGTTTTAGATATCTCCCGCACGACCCTCTATAATAAACTCAAGAGATACAATATCCTCTTTCGTGACTAGGGCTTTATCGTGATGGGTGCCAAAATAGAAACAAGAGCCTATAAATGGACATGTTCATTTATGGGACATTTTTTTTGTAGCACCTAACTTATTTAATATCAACCAGTTAAAGCACAATCCTTAATTATGTTCGCATATTGAACACTATTGCTTCGACCTCCACTATTTGGATCCAGTTTAATTTGTTTCTTATCAATAAGTTAACCTAATTTCACATTTGGCATCTTTCTTGCTTTAAATATTGACATGTGTACGAGGCAAGGAAAAACCAAGATGGAAAAAGGAAACGGGCAAAGATTCCTCAAAAAAGTTATCATGGGAGTATTGATGATGGCTATCGTGATCAATGCTCCCATGATCGCCAGCGAGAAAACCGTTTATAACAATGAAGTTTATTTAGCAAAAATTTTACCCGAAACAGTAATTATAGATTCCGGATTTACACCCCCTGCACCCAGCGCAACAATCGCTTCAAGGGATATCAGTTTGGAGGAGACAAAAATCACATCAAATGCCCGATCTCTGACTCTTTTCCCCAAAAAAATCAGCCTTCAATCCTATTCTATTTCTCCACAAGATATATCCTTCAGTCCCAGACAAAGAGGAAGCGCAGGATTCACAGCCGCCTTGGCGTCCACCGTCATCCTTCATGCGGCCGATTATTACTCAACCGTGAATGCATTGAAATACAGCAGTCTTGAAGAAGGCAATATCTTCATGAAAAAGATAGTCAACAATCAGCTTCTCTTTGGAGCCATAAAACTCGGCGTGGCAGGATTGCAAGTCACCCTTCTGAAGGGCCTCTATAAAAAGAACAAAACCCTGGCCTGGGTTGTAGGAACTGTGATGAATGTGGCCCTCTCCGGAGTTATCGCGAATAACTTCAGCAAAACCCGGAAAGCTAAAGCTTGCCTGGGATACTAATCAAAAAAAAGGGTTCTAGGATTGTCATCACGAACGATCGCAGAGAGTGTGGTGATCTGACCTTGTCATCGCGAGCACAGCGAAGCGATCTCTACAAATGAGATTACCACGTCGCAAAGCTCCTCGTAATGACAGAATGAGATTTCCACGTCGCAGTGCTCGCGATGACAGGTGTTGGTAGTTTTTATGAATAATTCAGGCTAATATTTTTTTAATATTCTCCAGAACTTCGGCCAGAACAGAAGACTCAACATCCATTCCTAAACGAAAGTGCTGAGGGCTTTCAAACAGCCCTCCCGGGACAAGAACCGTATCAAAGTCTTTCCGAAGAATCCGAGCCAACTCATCACCGGATAATCCGGATTCAACTCGGGGAAAACAGATGATCCCTCCTGAAGGCTCAATCCAGGATAAACCACTCTCTCCCTTGATAAATCTTTTGATGAGGTTTGTGTTTTGAAGGATTCTTTCCTTGTTCCTCAGTTTAATTGAAGCTAGTCGATCAAACATCTTGGATGAAATCAATTCTCCGATAAAAACGCCTTCCACAAGGCTGTAATCAAGAAAAATCTTCATTTTTGCCACGATCTCAGGCGGAGCAAGAATCCATCCGCAGCGCAAACCCGCAAGGCCAAAAACCTTAGTTAAACTGGAGATAACGATTATATTGTCCGCAAGATGAAAAGAGGTTTGCCCGGCTTCACCCTCAAGGAATTCGAGATAAACCTCATCGACAACCATAAAAACTCCCCTTTCTTTTGCGATTCCGGCCATATCTTTTAGCGTTGAAGGGGAGAGAGACACTCCACTTGGATTGTGCAGATTTGTCAATAAGACAAACTTCACATTATCAGACAGATGCTTCTCAAGTGCATCCAGGTTAAATGCATACCCTCGTTCATATACTCGATCCAAACGAACGATCCTCCCACCAAAAGCCTGTGCAACAGCCCAGAGAGGTTCATAGGCCGGCTTTTCGACAAGAACCTCATCACCGGCATTGAGAAATAGGGCACAAACCATAAATAGAGCATGAGACGTCCCTACGGCAAGCATCACATTGTCCTCATGGACTTGATACCTGTTGGCAATCGCCTGAATTAGGGGTGGATATCCGTAAGAATTTTCTCCAAAAATCTCCAGATCCTCAAATTCTATCCCCAACTCTTTGAGTGACAAATTCGATAGGCCGGAGGGGCATAAATCGTATAGGGCATGTCCCCTTGTCTTCATCCATTCCATATATTTAAGGGATTTAAATTCCATGGCGGCTCTCCATTTTGCTTTTAACCATCTCATATTTTTTTTTGCCAATCAACTCAAATATCAACTATAATGAGCGGAAAGGAGAAGACGATGAAAAAAGCCATCTTCCTGACTGTCATGACAATTGGGCTGCTCACACTCCACCAATCCTGGATCTTTTCTCAATCAGCTGAAGATATTCTCGAAAAAATGATCGATGCCCAAGGTGGACGCAGTGCCCTGGAAAAAATTAAAGACACCATATTGACCGGATATATGGAGATGATACAGATGGGTTTAGGAGGTTCCCTCAAAACATACCAGAAGGAGCCCAACAAACTGCGAATGGATGCCACTGTTCAAGGCGCTGTGGTCATTCAATCATTTGATGGAGAAACAGCCTGGATGACAAATCCCATAACCGGCTCGAAGGACGAAATGCCCCCGTTTATGGCTGAAGATTTCATCCGGAGTGCCCTTGGAAATGATGTTCTTCTGGATCCAAAAAAATTTGGAATTACCTACACTTTAGCAGAAAAAGAACTTTTAGAAGGCAAGGAATACTTCGTTCTCTCTCAGAGTTTTCCTGATG
>CAZEWV010000244.1:0-4669 GCA_964516025.1 uncultured Eubacteriales bacterium | reverse complement strand
AAAAAAGAGGATGAGTTTTATCGATAGCCTCCGGCACAACTTCGAGGGAGATATCCTTGTCTTTTCGGCTCATTCTCCCAAGCAGTTTTATTTTTTTTCCCTCCCTTTGACTATGTTGGATTTTTGCAGGATCGATCTGTGTAATGCCTTGGACTTTGACATCATTCAAGGACTTTGACGTCTGAAATATAGCATTTGTGAGAAGCAGGACCTTGTAGGCTGTGTCCCATCCTTCCACATCTTGGGATGGATCGGTCTCAGCAATCCCTCTCTCTTGGGCTTCTTTTAGTGCTTCACTGAAATCACTACCTTCGCCTATTTTTGTAAGAATAAAATTGGTGGTTCCATTGACAATCCCTTCAAATTTGAGAATTTCCGATCCCGCAAGAGAATTTTGAGCGACATCGAGAGTTGGCAGGGCAGCGGCTGTGGCCCCACTGATCTTTAGAGAGAGGTTGTTCTGGCGTGCTTTGTCCACTAAACCCAAATAATCCACCACCAAGGGGCCCTTATTGGCGGTCACGACATTCCAGTCTCTGTCCAAAGCTAGTCGGATATACTCGAGACCCGGCCCCCCCGTTTTACTGTCTGTAGGCGTACACTCCACAAGTACGCCAGGTTGAATTGTATCGATAATCTCGTCCAGAGAGACGTTCTCTTCCCAAATGAAGCTGTTTTTGCCCTCAATATAATATTGGAGTTTTTTCAGAATCCTGCCGGGTTTTTGCGGCTGGCAATGAAACAATCCCTTTTGACGACGAATAACGGCAGCAAAACGAAGGTCCAATCCATATTTTTTTTGGCATGTCTCTTCTTTTTGGTAGGCGAGATTTAAAAATGCTTTCCCGACATTCCCAAATCCCATAAGGATGATGTTGATTTTTCGCATGAAGTTATTATACCCGAAGACGGATGAATCAAAAATAGCACAAAAATGTGAATGAGATATCCTGAGAGTAGAGTTTGAAGAAAATCTTGCATATAATAGGAATTATTTGCGTATCGGGAGGATGGAATGACAAATCCGGAAAAAGTTCTTGAGAACACCATAAAAAGATGCAGGGAAAGGAACATCATCATCCCGACTTACGAAGAGATGTCCCATCCTGAAAAAATCCCAAATGGCATCAAAGATGAACTCCAAAACATTGGACTCCAGGAACTCAATCCGAGAAACCTTTTCCGCATCTCCTGGAAAAATGAGTCAAAAGAGTTTGGGGGAGGGTTTGGAGATGTCAACTTCATTGAGTTTCCTCCTGAGTTGACGGGAGTCAAAGCCCATATTGTAATGCTTCTTGGGAAGTATTTTCCGACAGGTTCTCACAAAGTGGGCGCCACATTTGGACCACTTGTAGAAAAGCTCGTGCAGGGAGGCTTTGATCCCACATCACAAATAGCCCTCTGGCCATCAACAGGTAACTACTGCCGCGGCGGCGCATTCAATTCCTCTCTTCTCGCCTGTCAGAGTATCGCCGTTCTCCCTGAAGGGATGTCAAAGGAAAGATTCAACTGGCTGAATAAGATCGGCGCCGAAGTACACACCACACCTGGGACTGAAAGCAATGTGAAAGAAGTCTATGAAAAAAGCTTTCAACTAAAAAAAGACCACCCGGAAACAATCGTAATCTTCAACCAGTTTGAAGAGTTCGGGAATGCGGTCTGGCACTACGTCTGCACAGGCCAAGCTATTGAAGATGTCTTCACACTGCTCCGGACAGATACCTTGAGGCTTAAGGCCCTCTTTCTGACTCAAGGTTCCGCAGGCACTCTGGGCGCAGGAGATTACCTCAGGGAAAAATATCCACAAATTAAAATTTGTGCCGGAGAGGCCCTCCAGTGCCCCACTCTTCTCTACAACGGATATGGCGAACACCGTATTGAGGGCATTGGAGACAAGCATATACCCTGGATTCACAACATCAAAAACATGGACCTGGTGGCAGGCATCGATGATGAAATCTGCATCCGGCTTATGAGATTGTTCAATGAACCTGCGGGGAGAGAATTTCTCCAATCCCACGGCATAGCAGAAGAATTCACCAATAAGCTCGATTTTCTGGGAATATCCGGAATCGCTAACCTTATAGGATGCATCAAAATGGCCAAATACTACGAGATGGAAAAAAACGATGTTATCTTTACGGTGGCCACAGATTCGATGGATTTATACCAATCCCGGTTGGAAGAACAAAGAGAGCAGAACGGACATTATTCGGAGCTGCAGGCCGGCATGGACTTTGAGGCCGGCCTGATGAGTCTCACGGTCGATCACATGCTTGAACTCAACTATTGGGACAAAAAACGGATCCACAATTTAAAATACTTCACCTGGGTGGAGAAAATGGGAAAGAATGTCGCAGAGCTGGACCATCAGTGGAACGACGATGAATACTGGAAAGAAAAATACCTATCTCATCTCAAATGGGATGAGCGGATCATCGAATTCAATGAAAAAATAGGCCTGCAATAAAAATGGCGGAGAGGGTGGGATTCGAACCCACGATCCTGGGAAATCCAGAATAACGATTTTCGAGACCGCCGCCTTCAACCACTCGGCCACCTCTCCGTAATTTTGTCATTCATTCTATTTATCGTTTGTCTTTAAAAAAATCCTTCAAAATCCGGCCGCAATCTTCGGCCAATATGCCCCCTATGATCTCTATGTGGTGGTTCGTACGATCAAATGGAAATCGCATAATCGATTCCACGGCACCAGCCTTGGGATCATGGGTACCAAACACCAACCTGCGAATTCTCGCCTGCACAGCGGCCCCGAGGCACATGGCACACGGCTCCAGGGTCACATAGAGGTCACAATCCGGAATCCGATAATTACTCCTCCGGTCACAAGCTTTTCTGATGGCTACTATTTCAGCATGGGAGGTTGGATCATTCTTTTTTAACGTGCTGTTAAACCCGCGGCTGAATATTTTTTTGTCCGCCACCAACACGGCCCCTACGGGGACTTCTCCACTCTCTTTCGCTTGAACGGCCTCCAGCAGGGCTTGCTGCATAAAGAATTCATCGTCTTTCATAGGCAAAACCGTGACGGTTGATTGTACTCTTTTTCTCCATGAATTCAAAATGGAATTAAAGGGACATCATAATTCAAGGAATTAAGTATGATGTCCCTTTAATTCACTTTACAGTGTATTCTTTTATCTTATACACTGGCCTAAGGAATCCAAACGTATGGAACACCTAGAATGTCTTTTTTGTCAAAAACCCTATCCTGTCAATCCTTTTTTAACGTTCTGTTCCGAGTGCCAGGAACCTCTTCTTTTCCCTGTGTCTTCATCCAAAAAGACCATTTTTTTCGAGAAGTCAAACTCACTCAAAAAATTTCTGGATTTCCTGCCTCTAAAACATATCGATCCCAACCTCTGTCTCAGTCAAGGAAATACTCCGCTTATCCCCTTAGACAATCTGAAAAAAAAATTCGACCTGCCTCCAATATTTGTAAAAAACGAATCCATCAATCCAACAGGAAGTTTCAAGGACAGGGGGACGGTTGTGGCTGTTCAGAAAGCTGTGGAGTTAGGCATAGACAAAATCGGAACGGTCTCCACGGGAAACATGGCATCCTCAACGGCCGCCTTTGGGGCGAGAGCCGGACTGCAGACCTTTGTCCTGGTCAAGGAGGATACGTCATCAGAAAAAATTGTTTCGACGTCGGTCCACGGTCCCCATCTCATTAAGGTCAGAGGAGATTACGGCGATCTGTTTTTCCGGAGCCTTGATTTGGGGAGGAAGCATCAAATCTATTTTATGAATTCTGTCGATCCATTCCGGATTGAAGGCTACAAAATAACCGGATTTGAGATTTATCTGGAATTTGAATCTAATCCCCCTCCATATATTGTTGTGCCTGTAAGCGCAGGCGGTCATCTCACAGGTTTAATGAAAGCTTTTATGGAGCTTCAAACGCAGGGATTTATACAAAATTTCCCCAAATTTATTGGAGTTCAAGCGGAAGGGTGTTCCCCTATTGCTCAAGCCTTTATGTCAAAAAAATTAAAAGTGGAGCGTATTGAAAAAGCGCAGACGATCGCACATGCCATCTCGAACCCCGACCCTCCTGGGGGGAATATCGTTCTCAAACTTTTGAACGAGTTCGGCGGACAGATGATTACTGTCAACGACAGGGAAATCCTCGCCGCTCAAAAATTACTGGCTGAATCTGAAGGAATATTCTGTCTCCCCGCATCGGCCACAACTCTTGCAGGCCTGCTCAAGATGAAAAACCAAATCACTTTTTCATCTAATGATCGGATTGTTCTGGTTATAACGGGAACGGGACTAAAATCCCTCTCGGCTCTGGATGCGACAGCTTCGGCCGTTCATCAGACAGATATTGAGAGTCTGGACACAATACTCTCCTCTCTAATTGAATAAAAGGCGCTAGGGAGTGGTATTATTTCATGAATGAAAACTCCATTTTACAATGATAGCTTCTCAATAACTTCTGTGATACTATACGATTATATTTTATAGAGAAAGGAGGAACACATGACAAACGGTGAATTCCCAAAACTTGACATTAAGCTCCCTCAATTGAAACCGGGAACGATCAAGCTCATTGTTATCGGAATTGTGGTTGTTATCGTTCTTGCAGGATCATTCTACCAGATCAATCCTGAGGAGGTAGGCGTCATTCTCCGATTCGGCA
>CAZEWV010000243.1:0-4692 GCA_964516025.1 uncultured Eubacteriales bacterium | reverse complement strand
CAAAAATCGGACAGTCTCTCTACAACGCCAAATCCTATGCGGATGCCGAAAAAGCTTTAAAAGTCGCTTCAACAGCCCTAAGAGACTTTGGCACAACCGCTCTCTATGCTAAAAGCCTGCACAGAAACGAGAAAAAAAATGAAGCCCTTACAGTCTACAAACGGGCCTATACAAAACAGAAAAACGGGGAAATCGCCTATAACATCGGACTCATTTTAGCCGGCATGGTTCAACAGAATGGGACATCAGCCAATGAGGCCGTTAGATATCTCCTGGATGCCAGCTTCCTTTCAGCCGCCAACTCCAAACAGGCCATGGATCTCGCAGAAAGGCTATATTTTAACAATATTGATAAGACCTTCAACGATAAGATCAAACTCCTCGGAGACAAAAGCAAAGAACAGGAAAATCTGACAAACGATTTCAATAAGAAATTCGGTGAAAAAGATGAAGAAGAACTCACAGATGCAGAGAGAACTGAGATGGATGCCATGCTCAAGAAACTGGATGCCATCCAGGGCGAAATAGAAAACCTTCAAAAAGATCAGGCCGCATCCTTAGAAAATTGGCAGCTCCAGATTGCTCAGACCAAGCTACGGCTCGGAATCAACGGGTAAACAGGCTCCGTCACAGCTCGTCCCTGTCCATCCTTGCCAAGACTCTTCCAACCTAGCTCGTCTCAAAATCAATCCATTTTAGAGTCGGACCCGTGACCCTCACGGGAGGTATGTCTCCATTCCTCACTGAAGCCACGGGGGCGGAGACACACTTCTCGACGTCCATCAGCTGCAGGTGCTATGCAAGGGATGCATACAGTTGAAAAGGTAATCTGTCGCCTTTTTTCTTTTTCTAGTATAATATTTTATAAATAAAGCAGATGAATCACTCCATCAAAAAAAAAATCAGCCACCTCAGAAAAACTATCGAATACCACGAAAAAAAATACTACATCGACAATGATCCCCAGATTTCCGACTATGAATTCGACATGCTCGTTAAGGAACTTCAGGAACTGGAGAGGTCTTTTCCTGAGTTTATCGTCCCGGAATCTCCTACACAGCGAGTTGGAGAACAGCCCTTAGATGGATTTGTTTCTGTTTACCATCAAACACCTATGCTGAGTCTGGACAACTGTTACAGCATTGAAGAGTTAAAAAGCTTTGAGGACAGGCTGGAAAAAATTATCCCTGAAGAAAAAATTCATTTTGTCGCGGAATTAAAAATCGACGGACTGGGAATATCAATCACTTACAAAGACGGCAAATTTGCACAAGCCATCACCCGGGGAGATGGAATCCGGGGGGACAACGTCACAGCCAATGTCAAGACTATCAAAAGCCTGCCGCTTGTGATAGAGGACAAATGGGACGTCGAAATCAGGGGAGAAATTTTTCTACCCTTTTCTTCCTTCCATCAAATCAACACGGACAGGCAGTCTTTGGGTGAACCTCTGTTTGCCAACCCTCGGAATGCGGCCGCGGGATCCATCCGTCTTCTCGATCCTAAGGAAGTCTCATCGAGAAATCTTGATCTTTTTCTCTATACGATTGATATAACGGGAAAGGATGGATTGGATCAATGGAAAAGCCTCATGGAGATGAAGAGGCTCGGGTTTAAGATCAATCCTATTTCACAGCCGTGTGACACACTTGACGATGTTGTCTCTTTCCACAAAAAATGGAGCGAACGCAGAGACGAACTGGATTACGATGTAGACGGGATCGTCGTTAAAGTGGACTCAAAAGATCAGCAGCGGCGATTGGGAAGCACTGCCAAATTTCCAAGATGGGCCATTTCCTATAAATTTTCTGCCCGCCAGGCGACAACAAAAATCAACGACATAGTTATCCAGGTAGGAAGAACCGGAGCCTTGACACCCGTGGCTGTTCTTAAACCCGTCAAGCTCTCAGGGACCACAATCAGCCGGTCAACGCTACACAATGAAGATGAAATCAGAAGAAAGGATATTCGCATCGGAGATTTTGTTCTGATCGAGCGGAGTGGGGACGTCATCCCGAAGGTTGTCTCAGTCATGAAAGAGAGGCGAACAGGAAAAGAAGTTGAATTTGTTTTTCCCAAAACATGTCCTGTATGTGCCTCCACCGTCTTTAGACCGGAGGATGAGGTAATATCCCGGTGTTTTAATCCCTCCTGCCCCGCAAAACTCAGAGAATCTCTCCTTCATTTTGCCTCCCGCAGAGCGATGAACATCGAAGGGCTGGGCGAAGCTCTTGTCAATCAGCTCCTTGATTCAGGAGTAGTGAAGTCTATCCCGGATCTCTATTCTCTTCAACTCAGCGATCTAGAGAACATGGAAAGGATGGGACCCAAAAGCAGCCAGAACCTGCTCGATGAAATCGAACGGTCCAAAACAAACGAGCTGTTTCGGTTGATTTTTGCCCTCGGGATCCGTTTCGTCGGTGAGAGAACGGCTCAAATCCTGGCCAAGCATGTCAGAAATTTTGAGTCTCTGTTCACGGTTTCTAGCAACACATTGATGGATCTTGACGACGTCGGCCCTAAAGTCGCTGAAAGTATCGTCTTTTTTTTCCAGCAGCCTGAAAACAGGGATCTTATCGATCGTCTGAAATTGGCAGGCCTAAATTTCTATACAAAAAATGAGCAAGGAGCCCTCCAGAAGCCTGCTCTTGAAGGCAAGAGTTTTGTTCTAACCGGAACTCTCACGACACTGACCAGAGACAGTGCAAAAGAAAAAATTGAGAGCCTCGGAGGAAGAGTGATGGCCTCAGTGAGTTCGAAAACAGATTATGTCGTGGTGGGAGAAGCCGCAGGTTCAAAGAGAGAGAAGGCTGTAAAACTGGGAATTTCGCTTCTTAATGAGGAAGACTTTCTCAAAATACTCAACTCGTGAATAATTACAGGTTAACCGATAGTCTTTACTTTTTCTTTCCAAAAGGTTCAAAAGTAAGAAAGTCTTTCAGGGTTTTTTTCTTTTTCTTTCCAAATCCATTCATTTCCCGCCGCGCGATTCTGTGGTCAGGATCTATGTTGATCGCTTTTTCAAACTGCTTCTTGGCTTTAATAAGAAGCCCTTCTTTTTTGTACAACATTCCCAAACCCACGTAACCTTCCGCATTCCAAGATTCGAACTGGATAGAATTCAAAAAATTCCTCTCACTTTTTCTGCGAAGGGCTGGTATTTTTGATTGAGTCAGGGCCAGAAGCAGAAAATACTGACCTTTATCCCCCTGCAATTTAACCGCTTCTTCAAGAAAGACAACCGCCTCCTGGTATCGTCCATTATCATACAGTGTTTTTCCCTGACGGAATTTCACTTCAGCCACCTTGGCCCAATTTCTCTTATCCTCCGTACGGGGCCTTTCCTTCTGTGAATCATAAACCTTCCTTTTTTTTTCGTCACTTAAGGTATGATAGGCTTTGGAAATCTGATCAAAAACGGCCTCGATGACGTTCTTGATTTCATGAGGTAGATCACGTGCATAGAGATCCGGATGGAATTTCCTTGCCAAGCGAAAATAGTTCCTTTTAATCTCAGCCTCGTCAACCGAAGTCCCCACATCCAGTAGTTGATAATAGTCAAGATTTGAAAGATTTTCACTCAATGCCAGCGCATCAGCAATGTTTTTTTCCGCATCTCCGATACTGGTACTTTCAGCCGGACCAAATGAATCCAGTTTTTTATCCTCTTCGGGGATATCAATCAAATCCAGACTGAATAAAAGGTACAGACTTTTCCAATAACTCTCAGGGTGGAATTGTGATCCCTGAAGAACTGATGCGGATGAAACATCACCCTTAATGGACTGTAAGATTTCTTTTTCTTCTTCTGTCAGCCTGTAGAAAAAACTTTTGGATTTGGGAAAGGGATGCTTCTTCTCAAAAAAACTCTTGATTGCAGGATTGTACTTCATGCGGCGAACACCATCTTCAATTAGAAGGGGGATATTGATCTTGATCTCAAATTCCTGTTCGGCCAGATCTTCACTTTCCTGGAACTTGAACTCCCCCTCAAAATCAGGGAATGTATTCAGGAGGATCTCTCTCATCTGATAACTCAAACCTTCCTGCAGCTCATTCTCGGATATCAGACCTTTTTCAACCAGCACTTCTCCCAACTTTTTTTTTGGTTCGATATACAAATCGATATCCTTATGGACATCATCTTTGATTTTACCTAGTTTATAAAGAACCTCTCCCAGTAACTCTAGAGGTTGGTTTGTTTTTGCAGAAACTAAATTCCCATTGTGAAAGAACAGATACTTCTGCACGGAGTCGTGGCGGAAGATAAGCTGCCCTCTTTTGCTGTGGAAAAAAATGTCTTTCAGATATAAGGCAATATGTTCCATGCTACAAACCTGAATTATATATAAAAACTACCGACACTTTCATTTTTTTTTTATGATATCCACTTGATAGCATAATTGTTATTAATATCCGTGAAATTCACTTTATTTGTTGGCCAGGGTTCATGAATAATCAAGGCCAACCTTTTAGTCGGATTAGAATCCAGAAAATTGTCTCAGTAAATATGTATTCTTTTATACACCAAAACAGAGTCTTCTTCAAATCAAATTGAAAATAGGTGATATTTGTGTTAATTTTTGGACATGAAAGTCGCGCTTGCCCAGATCGCACCCCGGTTAGGGGATATTCAACACAATCTTAAGCTTCATCAAAACATCACCGCAAAGGCAAAAAAAGAGAACGTGG
>CAZEWV010000242.1:3201-4696 GCA_964516025.1 uncultured Eubacteriales bacterium | reverse complement strand
GAGGAATTTCCCCATGGATTGGGTCATCAGGTGGGACGTTTTGCCCATGATGGGACGGCACTTCTGGGGCCTGCCTGGGAAAAATATGCCCAAAAACCTTTTTATCCGCTTGAAGAGGGGATGATTTTCACAATAGAGCCGCGTTTAGAAGTTCCGGAACGCGGCATCGTGACTATCGAGGAAATGGTTGTAATAAGAAAAAATGGAGCGGAATATCTGGCTGAGCCGCAAAAAGAATTATTTTTAGTAAACTAGCAAACCTGAATAATTCATAAAAAATATCAATGTTTTCTTAATTTCTGTATTTTCAGTATGTTCCTTTGCTTTTTTGGAAAACAACTTGGAACCCTTATTCTATTAGATTTTTCATCTATAATCGACATTTTTTACCAAAGAGGCGAGTCAATAATACCCCATCTGCTTTGTTGCAACGCATTTGCGGTACATGAGTACAACTTCATACGTCGACGCCTCGCATCTGTGGCATTCTAGAATCGTGAATAATCCAGGTAAATAAACCTAAGGATTTTTATTTTCTTTCGTCATAGATTTCTATCCATTTTTCGACAATCCTTGCGATTTTAAAGCTCAATTTTTTTCCGCTTCCGTGGATTGGCCGCAGTTCTTCAGCCAGTTCAGGATAACTTTTGCAGTCCAACCAGGTTGAAAATGTGTCCGTGTCAGAGAGGGGTTGAATAGTTGATGGATCGGTTTTTCGGAGAACATCTAAGAGGCCTGAGAGATCGAAAACTTCGATATCATCTATGATTATTGGGGTTTTTTCCATCCTGAGAATTTCTTTTTTCAGTTGGCCTTTCAGAACAGATATCATCTCCTTTCCTGTGATGTCCATGGGACGGAGTCGATCTCCCAATTCTCGAAAGCCGTGCATGTACAGCCATGTGGAAAATGAATCTTTCCGTCCATAGTTTTCAAGAATACTTCTCAAATGACTGGCTCTTTTTGTTTCTTTTTGTGCCTGTTTGATGATTGAGTACAGATCCGTGATGTGTTTGGCTCGATAAATTTCCTTCCCATCATTGTCCCGTACCAAAAAATCTCCTAGACCGGAGTAATCATAGATATACTTTCTAAGAATTTCTATGCTTCCCGGATCTCCCTTAGGAAGGACAAAGGCCATATCTTTTAAATCTTCGGCCTCTTTTGCTTTTGAAGCGATAATTGTGGGAATTCGCGGGTAGTATGTGTTGACCAACTTGATAAGATCGACACCTGCATTGCTGCGCTGTTCCTGGCCGCGCGGATAGAAAACGTCGGTGATCAGGCAGACGACATCGTCACCATGTCCTTTGTCCGGATATTGATCCTTGTCGATATCAGATTCGTTTTTAACTCCAAAAAGGAACTGAAGAGTTTCCTCATAAGTGCGGGTCACTTTGACATCGGCACGCTGTCCGATGATGTCATAGAGTGCGGGTAAAAATTGAGAAAACCAGCGCGGTTCATCATCGACAATTAAAAAGATGAAGCGTCT
>CAZEWV010000242.1:0-3101 GCA_964516025.1 uncultured Eubacteriales bacterium | reverse complement strand
AAAATTGAGAAAACCAGCGCGGTTCATCATCGACAATTAAAAAGATGAAGCGTCTCTCCTGAGAATAGTGTTCAATATTGAGAAGATCCTCGGCACATCTGACGACCGAGGTTATTATTTGGTTAGGAATGTATTTTGTCTGGTTGAATGCAAAAATAAGATCGGCTTTACCAGTGTAGGGGAATTTTTCAAGGGCTTCAGAAGGAGATGAGCGGTGGATTTGATCGTTAGATGAGAGGAGGATCACTACGGCATCCTTGTTGTTTTCGTGGATTTTCTTAGAATCGATAAAAGTCATTGACGTATCATCGAGAACAAAAACCGATGCTTTCTCTGAAATAAAATCCGATACGGAAATGGGATCTGAGAATACAACACAATTGATCCAAGGCATCTCTTTTTCGATTATTTTTCCAGACCTTCTCACCTTATCATCTGCTGAAAAGAGAAGGACGTTTGCGATTTTTTTTGCATTAATGATTCTGGGGGAGAAGCTGAAGTTTTCCATGGGATTATCCTTTTGACATGACGATGCACTTTTGGTTGATGGAGTCAGCATAGACAGTGGCTCTCTTTGGAAATCGTAAGATATATATGGCATCGTTAGGGCTGGGTGGAGAGAAAAACCAGGGATCAATTTTATCTTTTGAAGGAGTGATGTAGGAGTAGATGACATTGTTTCCAGCCAGGTTTGTAAGAAAATGAGTACCCTGGGTTCCATACATTCTTGTCTGGATTATCTTTTGTTCCTCATCAAATCCCCCCTGAATCATATAGAGAAAGTGACTCCCGTATATTCCTCCACTCATACTGTCCTCATCCGAGACAGGTTCTGCCCGCCCGGCGATGTCCACTCCATACTCAAAAATAGCCACGGCTCCATCCACATCCTTATAATCAGCATGAATTCCCCAGTTTTTGTTCTTGCTTCCCAGGCGTCCAGGAACGATTATCAAATATTTTTCCTTCCGTTCGAGCATTTGGGCGTTAATTTCAGAGATTTTCCTGGAGACTGCGTCGTGCAGTGCTTTGGAGTAGATGAATGGGGAGACTACAACAGCCGATTTTATCCCCCTAATGACACCGTGGCCCTGCAGATTTTGAGTGGATAAATAGATGTGCTTTGCCTGCTCAGGAATTTGGATCGCTCTCAGCTTCATTTCTGGAAGTTCTGTCAACTGGACGATATGAAAAATTCCGTGTTCTTTCTTTTCTTTTTCGAAGTCGATGTTGAAGGTGAATTCAATTTGATAGTGTGCTGAAATTTTGGAGGAGATGGTCTCCATGCACTCGAGAAGATCACTTCTGAAGTTGAACCGGTCATTCTGGACGAGTTCTTCGAATGTCACGAGGTTTTTGAAAGTCCCCAAGAGCTTTGTGTGTTTACGATCTGCAAACCTGATATGAAGCTTGCTCATAGTCTCTAGTTCTTCACCCTCAAGTCGTTCGTTTTTAATCATATTGATGGCATAAAAATATTTTTGCCCCTTTCCCAGGAGTCTAAGAGGGAGTGGATTTTTTATGGTAGCCATGGAGACGACCGGGAAGTCATCGAGGACGGTGGCATAGCCATGCCCGAAAGCTATTCTGGCAAAGCCTTCCTCCGGATTTTGAGTTTTAAGAGCATGGACGAAAAAAGAGTTGGCGACCCCTTTTGTTTGACATATTTGGGAGATTCGTAGTAAATAATAATCCATATCTGAAGAAGGAAGAACAATAAACATGCAGGGTATGCAAACTTTAGACTGGATTATTATCGCAATTTATTTTTCAATCTTGCTCGGAATTGCCTGGTGGGTGACCCGGCAAAAACAGGATTCTCCGACAGATTATTTTTTAGCCGGCCGGCATGTGGGCTGGTTTGTCATAGGGGCATCCATATTTGCTTCAAACATTGGCTCAGAGCATATCGTCGGACTTGCAGGAACGGCGGCTAAAAGTGGTGTGGCCATGGGGCATTATGAACTCCACGCCTGGTGTATTCTTCTATTAGGTTGGGTTTTTGTCCCGTTTTATATGAGAAGTCGTGTGTTTACGATGCCAGAATTTCTGGAAAAACGTTATTCACCGACATCCCGCTGGATTCTTTCGGTGATATCGCTTGTGGCCTATATACTGACAAAAGTTTCGGTCACGGTTTATGCCGGAGCCGTAGTTTTTCAAGCTCTGATGGGGATCGATTTCTGGACCGGTGCTTTGATTACAGTACTATTCACGGGCCTCTATACGGTCATGGGAGGATTGAAAGCCGTTGTCTATACGGAAACCCTTCAGGCCATAGTTCTATTACTAGGATCTATTACGGTAACGATTTTGGGATTGATTAAAATCGGAGGTTGGGGCAAACTTGTTTCAATTGTCGGAAGCCAACATTTCAACCTCTTTCTCCCGTTAGACCATCCTGATTTTCCATGGTTGGGCATGGTCCTGGCGCCTCCTATCGTCGGGATCTGGTACTGGTGTACAGATCAATGCATTGTGCAGAGAACTTTGGCGGCACAGGGTGAGACCCAGGCACGGAGGGGGACTATCTTTGCCTCATTTTTAAAGCTTTTCCCGTTTTTCATATTCTTTATTCCCGGAATTACGGCTTTTGCTCTTTCAAAGTCAGGTGAGCTTCAATTGGCTGCATCCGATCAAGCGTTCCCCATGCTGGTCAAACTCCTCCTTCCTGTGGGCTTGAGAGGTCTTGTCGTGGGAGGACTTTTGGCCGCTCTCATGAGTTCCCTTGCGGCTGTATTCAATTCCTGTTCGACACTCTTTACAATGGATATATATAAAAAGCTCAGGCCGGATGCCTCTGAGCAGCGATTAGTATTTGTCGGCCGTGTGGCTACTGGAATTGTTGTCGTTTCCGGAATCCTTTGGATTCCGTTCATGAAATTTATTTCAGGAGAACTGTACCATTATTTGCAGAGTGTACAGGCCTATCTGGCACCACCGATTGCGGCCGTTTTTCTTCT
The DNA here is from genome assembly GCA_964516025.1 of uncultured Eubacteriales bacterium. Lineage (GTDB taxonomy): Bacteria > Acidobacteriota > Aminicenantia > Aminicenantales > Aminicenantaceae > JAUWVG01. The sequence continues at coordinate 138 of CAZEWV010000242.1, read as the reverse complement.
TGGGATATTCTGGAAGAGGATCAATGCCAGAGGTGCTCATGCGGCGCTCATTGGGGGATTTATGATCGGGATTCTTCGCTTGATTGCTGAGCTCAACAAAAAGAATCTCAGTGGCTGGCTGCATACTTTTGCAGATAT
>CAZEWV010000241.1:0-4735 GCA_964516025.1 uncultured Eubacteriales bacterium | reverse complement strand
ATAACAAGAAGAAAAGTCAGAACACACTTTCTCAATTCATCCTCCGATCCCGAGATGGATACTGCCTGAACATTTTCATGGATCTCACAAAAACGATGATAAATCAACCATAGAAAAAGTTCAACACCAAAGCTCAGGGTAAACAATTGGGGGAGGAGAGACGTAAATGATTAGAGAAAGAGGAGAAATGTTGTATCGCGCTTTATAGGCGGTTAAGCTTTTTTTCTTGCTTTATTTTCTTTATTTCGTTTATTATAATCATTCTAAAATTAAATAATGAGTAAAAAGGCGATTATAACCGGGACAGGGCACTATGTTCCACCCAAAGTTGTGACAAACTATGATCTTGAAAAGGTCATGAACACAACCGATGAATGGATTCAGCAGAGATCTGGGATCAGAGAAAGACACTATGCAGAAGAAGGCGTCGGTTCTTCAGATTTAGCCACCGAGGCAGCCCTGAGAGCGATCGAAGACGCTCAGATTGACAAAACGGACATTGATTTTATCATCGCCGCCACTCTCTCTCCCGATCACTATTTTCCAGGCATAGGGGTTCTTGTCCAGGCAAAGCTGGGATTAGCAGAGATTGGTGCCTTGGATGTTCGCAATCAGTGCAGTGGATTTATTTACGCACTTTCAATCGCCTCTAGTTATATTCAGGCAGGCATGTACAAAAAAATTCTCCTCGTTGCTGCGGAAGTCCAATCCTCAAACCTCGATTATTCTGATGATGGGAGAGATCTGGCCGTACTCTTTGGAGATGGGAGTGCTGCTGTCATTATTGAGCCCAATGAAAAAGACGATGGCCGCGGAGTGCTTTCCACACATCTCTTTGCAGACGGAAGGTTCGCTACTGAGCTCTGGATGGATTCCCCATCTCCGAAAGACCGCCCCACATTCTACCCCGAATTCATAAAAGATAAAAGACACTTTCCAAAGATGAATGGCAAGACGGTCTTCAAGAATGCATCAGAGAAAATGCCCAAGGCTGTTCAGATTGCTTTAAAACACAACGGACTGAATATAGAAGATGTTGACCACCTGATTCCTCATCAAGCCAACGACAGAATCAGCCAGATGGTCGCTAAAATTTTGCATATCCCGATCGATAAAGTCATAAGAAATATCGATCGCTTCGGCAACACGACGGCCGCATCGATCCCCATAGGTCTTGATGAAGCCGTCAAAGATGGTCGAATTCAACTAGGAGACATAGTTGTCTTAACGGCATTTGGTTCGGGATTTACATGGGCATCAGCGGTGATAAGGTGGTAGTCTATTTCTGAGTTAAGCATGCAGTTGCCTTGTCCGATAATTTTTGGTAATGTGCAACTTTTAGCTTTATAGATGAACACATAGATCCTGAAAACAGATCTAGAGGAGGAGGATTCGATGAAGAAAACAGCCATTCTTATTTTCGTACTGAGTTTCGTTGTTATGGGCACAACTCAGCTCTTCTCTCAGCAAAATGCTGAAGATGAGAAATTCCAGAAGCTCTTGGACTCCTATTTTGATGCCTACTGGAAGTTTTATCCGACTGCAGCCACACTCGCCGGTTTCGATAAGTACAATGACAAACTTGAGGACTTCAGAGATAAAGCCATCGATAAACGTCGCGATGAAATGGATAAGTTCAATAAAGAAATAGTGGTAGATATCAACAGCCAACTCTTAAGCCCTGATTTTCAGATCGACCATGCTCTGATTGTCAATGCTTTCGATATTGACGTCATGCAGCACGAAATGCTTGTCCCATGGGGATACAACCCCCTTTTTTACAATACAATTTTCATGAACTGTATCCGAGCTCTTTTCACAGAAGGATCTGCACCTACGGAAACACTGGCAAAAAATGCGGAATCACGATTAAAAGATTTAGAGAAATTTATCGAAGAGGCCAAAAAGAGTCTGAAAACTCCGGCCGAGATTTACACCCAGACCGCTATCAAACAGTTCCCCACCATTCAGAATTTTTATAAAAACGAACTTCCCGGGATCATTGACCAGTGTCCTGACAGTGTCAAAGCCAAACTTCAGGCCAACCTGGCAAAAATCATCCCAGCATTGGACGACTATGAGAATTTCCTTCAGAATGAACTCCTGCCCAGATCGACGGGAGGTTTCAGACTTCTTGAAGCCCATGCCAGGCTTGTCCGCACAACTTTTCTGAATAATATTCCCGTCCAGGAACTGCTTGCCCAGGCCGAAGCCGATACCAAAAATATTCGCAATGAGATGTTTAAAACCTGTTTTGCTGTTTACAAGATCATGGACCCCTTATTCGACATAGAAAATCCTCCAGCCAACCTCTCCTCCGAGGACCTATTGATCAACGCCGTCGTTCCCCATGTTTTTAAAAAGATAAAAAACAATCATGTGACAAAGGACGAATTTACCGCTAAGGTCAATTCTCTCATTACAGAAGTCAAAAGCTATTTAGAGGACAAGCAGTTTGTCGATCTACCGGCAGATTCTCTAGAAGTTGTGCCTGCTCCATCTGAGGCCCTACAGACATCCTGGTTGAAACTCATCTTCCCGGCACCCTATGATCCATCAGGAACATTCTCTCTTCAGATCTCACCTCTCCTCGAAAATTTGGAAACAAACAATCTCGAATCGCTTCTTGAAGAATACACGAATACATTTCTGCCTTTCTGGACAGCAGGAACCATTTATCCCGGATGTTTTGTGCCTGCTGTCAAAACCCACACCAATGCGTCCATTATCAGAAAACTGTTCCCAAATATGCCCGTCCTTATGGGTTGGTCTTACATGTTTGGAGAACAGATGATGAAATCAGGATACGGCTACTATGACCTCAAGCTCAGGCTTAACCAGCTCAAATTCGATTTGCGCTCTGTTGTCAGTTTCATTGTCGAATTCCATATTCACGAAGACACCTGGACAAAAGAGGATGCCGTCAATTACATGACTCGAGTCGGTTTTTATACGCAGAGCGAAGCGGAGAGAGTATGGAATGAAATTCTGCTCAATCCCTTGGCAAATGCCTATGCTTATGTCGGACTGCAGGAATACAAGGCTTTGGAAAAAGAGTACAAGGAATTTAAGGGCGATTCATACAATCAAAAAGATTTCTTGTCCGAAGTGCTCAGTCATGGAGCTATCCCTTTCAGATTTCTGAAACGCCTTATTCTTCAATAGGCTAGAAAATAAATCAAAGACTTCAAACACAGCATCATCGACTCCCATGCTCATCTGAGCATGTCCGCTTTTGATAAAGACCGCTTTGATGTGATCCAATCCGCATTCCAGGAAGGGATCAAAGCCATTCTCTGTCCTGCAGAAATCACAGAGCCCAAAAGTATCTACATCACAACAGAACTAACCAGAACTCACCAAAATATTTATGCATCCGCTGGGGTTCATCCTCACAAGGCGAAGGATTTCACGGCAGAGTCATTGACAAAAATTGAAAGCCTGGCAAAAGACAAAAAGATTCACGCTGTCGGTGAGATCGGCCTTGATTTTCACTACAATTTATCCCCTTCAGATTCTCAAGTTCTTGCCTTTAGGCAGCAGCTCAACCTGTCACAGAAACTGGATTTACCTGTCATTATTCACAGCCGTGAAGCCTCTCAAAGCATCATCGACTGTATTGAAGAAGAAAAGTACACCAGAGGAGGAGTTCTTCATTGTTTTACCGGAGACTGGAATTTTGCCCAAAAGATGATGGACAAAAATTTTCTTATCTCTTTCTCAGGAATTGTCACCTTTCCAAAAGCACATGAACTGAGAGAAGTAGCAAGAAAAATGCCTTTAGATCACCTCCTCATAGAAACCGATTCCCCCTTTCTGGCTCCCGTCCCCTTCAGAGGAAAGATAAAAAGGAATGAACCCAAATTCGTCAAAGACATCGCTCAATTTATCGCTGAGATTAAAAACATTTCCTGGTCTGATTTTTCAGATCAGACAACCCTCAATTTCACCTCTTTCTTTGGAATTGAAATATCAAATTTGAGATGTTAAAATAAGCCCGCGCCATGAAAGATCAAGCTGAATTCAGTCCTGTAACAATGAAAGATGAAATTAAAGATTATTTCTCATCTCATTTGAAGAGAAAACCTTCATTAGCATTACTTTACAAAAATATCAAAGGCGATTTAGATGAGGTGGAAAAAACTCTCAAGGTCTTCGCTAAATCTTCCAATCCGATCATTTCTGAGATCAGCTCTTATCTCTTTCAGAAAAGTGGGAAAAGAATCCGGCCGGCTCTCCTCATTCTCTGTGCAAAACTCTTGGGGTATAAAGGGAAGGAGCACATCCGCATGTCTGCGCTGGTAGAGACTATTCACACAGCCAGTCTTCTTCATGATGACATCATCGACCAATCGGACACGAGAAGAGGCAAAGAGACCGTTCATACTAAATGGGGGCCGAATATCACAGTCTTGTTAGGAGATTATTTATACATCAAGACTCTCGGGCTTTCTCTTGAAAGTAATTTTAAAGACATTATTAAAATCCTGACCGATGTTTCATCTGAAATGATCGATGGGGAATTGTTTGAATACTACATGAGTGGGAACCTCAACATTCAAGAACACGAATACTTGGGAATTTTAGACAAAAAAACAGCTTCGCTTTTTGCCTCATCCTGCCAGATTGCGGGAATACTGGGGGGAGCCTCTGAAGATGAGATCAATCGTCTCATCTCATTCGGAAGAAATCTTGGGATGAGTTTTCAACTGATCGATGATCTTCTCGATTTTTC
>CAZEWV010000240.1:1206-4741 GCA_964516025.1 uncultured Eubacteriales bacterium | reverse complement strand
CCATCCGAATCAATCAGGAGTGAGAGGTAGAATTCTTCGTCAGGCCCCTCGAAAATCTCCTCTTTGGGACAAAGAGAAAGAACACCGTCATAGGTGACAGATATACCCTCAAATTTTCCTGTTAGGAAATCATTAAAACTAATCAGTGTCCATTTTTGAGGTATAACCCCAAAAGCAGCTATAACTGAGATCAGCAACAGGCCAATGAAAAGATAACGCAATTTTTTCATACTCAAAATCTCCTACTTTCCAGATACTCATTCTGTTTTTTTTTATTTTATTTTAATCGGAATCACCGAAAGCCCCTGGAAAACAAAAGGCACCGGCATTTGAAATTGACCGAGCGTGGATGTATTGAGTTCTGTTGGAACAGAACTTGTTGCTCGCGACGAAGAAAACATCGACTTCATAGATGGGGGGAGGTTTGGCAGTTCCTCACCTTTAAGAAACAATCCTGGTTTTGAACCGATGATTTTTACGTAAATGCGGTTATTCTTACGCAGGTTGCTCAAAAGTTTTATAAGCTGGTTGAGACTCCTGGGCATAAAGGTTTGTGTCCTATACTGCCCCAACTCAACCTGCCGCAAAGACGTCGAATCGGCAACGACGAGGTAGAATTCTGATCCTGAAGGCAGATTGGGCGCCTGAAACGAAATTCCATCCTGAAGTGCGCCTTCTCCACGGAAATTCCTTGTATAGAGTTTGATTTGAATCCTTTCTCCAGGAGAAACATCATACTTGTCCAATATCACCTTTTCCAGAAAAGCCACCTTTATTCCTTCATGGGCCCTAATATCAAGATCAATCCTGTGGATGGATAAATCTCTAAACTCATTGGTTGTTAGGTAAAATACGATCGAAGCCACGAGGCTTGAAAGGTTTGTCGCTGAGGCATCATTATTTCCGGAAAAGAGATCTTCAAGACGAATGTTCATTCCGTTTTCAAGAAAAATCGTCCCTCTGAGGTCGAGTGAGAGATCTCCTATGGCTCTCTCTTCAGCATACAGGATATTGGAAACAACAACATTGACCAAGGAAGGGGTTAGAATTTTATCTTCGACGACATTAATTTTATAAATTTTCTCATCATGGTCATTGAGAAGTCTGATGTTGATAGGGATAAGCCTTGGACTCTTTCCTATTTCTCCAAAAATACCAGCATTGCGGTCCTGAGTGAATCGACCTACAGGAATGTCCGTGACAGCAAGTTTAGAGGATGTCTGAAGGCTGGGAACAAGAGTCAAGATTTTAGCCTTGGTCATAATATAATCGACACCCCCCAGATTGTATAAAGGATGGCCAAAGGCTAGCACTTTATTGCCTTCGACATAAGTGACCGTGCCGATGGCAGTCATCTCCATATCACCGGAAATCAACTGAGCACCAACAGGATCCCCTCCGCGAAGTCTAATACCTTGGTAAGAGATGTTATCCAGGGCCTGTCCTGATGGACTTACACTGACGGGCGCAAATCCCATCCGGGTAAAAAATGGTGCCGCCTTCTCGAGAACACTAGTAGAAAAACCGCTGAAAACGAGGGGGATACTCAAAGGGGTGAGCGTCTGCCCTTGAACCACACTCGAAGAATTGGACCTGAAATAATCTTTGTAGATCTCAAAAAGATCATCAAGAGTCATGTGTTTTTTCACCGGAATCCGGGTTGAAAATGAAGATTTTGGAAGCTCCCTCTCTTCTATCTTAAGCATTTCTCCAATAGGTGTAATCCCGGACAAGGCATCTTTAGAAAAGGAAGCAATACTGTAGGAAACCGCTCCTATCAATTTGCCATCAATGTAGACAGGGCTGCCGCTCATCCCTTCCATAACACCTGTCCTTTCAAGCACACCCCCTTCAAGTCTTGCCAAGATCAAATCCTTTTTTGGCTGCCAGTTATGGAGGACACCTAATATTTCAACATTGAACTCTTCAATTTTAGTTCCGGCAAACACAGTTCTGCCTTTCCCTTTCATACCTGCCTTGATTTGGTCAACAGGAAGGAATTGAGCAGATGTTTGGGCTGCTCTCAAAGAGGAAAAACCAGCAACAAGGATAAGGATAAATATGCTTAAAGCTATCTTTTTTTTCATCATTTATTAAACTCTATGATTTTAAATTTGTTCCAATGATTTTAAAAGTCCAAGTTTATTACCGTTTTTCTCAAAGCAATGAAGCACTTTATTCAACTCAATTTCAGTATGTGAAGCAGAATAACTCGTCCGAATAAGAGTTTGGTCTTTAGGAACAGCCGGATAGATGACAGGATTGGTAAAAATTCCATCGTTCCTGAGCATTTTCCACAGCAGGAATGTCAATTCATCATTGCCGACGATCACCGGAATAATAGGTGTTTCTGTTGGCCCCGTATTGAATCCCATGGCTTCAAATCCGGATTTCATTTTCTTTGTTTTGTTCCACAGTTTTTCCCTGCGTTCAGGTTCAGTTTCAATGATTTCTAGTGTGGCCAGAACTGTGGCCACTGAGGACGGAGTCATGCTGGCGGAAAAAATCATTGATCGAGCATGGTGTTTTATGTATTGAATGACTTTCTTCTCACCTGCAACAAATCCTCCCAAAGAAGCAAAAGACTTGCTGAATGTTCCCATCACGAGATCAATCTCATGTTCAAGACCAAAATGCTCGGCCGTTCCTCTTCCGTGTTTTCCCATAACACCAACACCATGGGCATCGTCAACCAAAATCTTGGCGTTATACTTTTTGGCAATATTTACAATTTCCGGAAGATTCGATAAATCCCCTTCCATACTGAATACACCATCAACAACAATCAGCTTCCCGGCTTCCTTTTCTTCGGAGGCAAGCAGTCTTTCAAGATCACTCATATCATTGTGTTTGAACTTATGGACGGTGGCAAAGGAAAGCCGGCAGGCATCCACTATACTCGCATGATCACCACGATCAGCAAAAACGAATTCTCCCTTGCCGGCTAAAGTCGAGATAATTCCCAAATTTGTTTGGAATCCTGTACTAAAGACAAGGGCGTCTTCCTTCCTCAGAAATTCTGAGAGCTTCCTTTCCAACTCGACATGAATATCTAGAGTTCCGTTTAAAAACCTTGATCCACATGTCGCTACCCCGTATCTCGTTACAGCCTTTCTCGCTGCTTTCTGAACTTTGGGATGATCAAGCAGTCCCAGATAATTATTCGATCCCACCATGATCATTTTTTTGCCGTCAACTCTGACTTTATTGCCCCGTACTTTTTGAATGGGTGTAAAGTACGGATACATACCAATCTGCCTGGCCTCATCCGCACGTGTAAAATTTAAACACTTATCAAAAAGGCCCACTAAAACCTCCAAAAAGGAAATCCGTTCTTGTTTTTATTTTAGCAAAAACAATCATATTTTTCTTCTGTGTCCCATCGCTGTTTGACCAAGCTCGCTCAATTCCATACAATTTGACCAATGAAAATCTTCATCACCGGAGCAACAGGATTCATCGGAAGCCAACTTATCGAGCATTTCCTTGATCAGAGAAACGCTGACATTTATGTATTAGTCCGGAACAGAAAAAA
>CAZEWV010000240.1:0-1106 GCA_964516025.1 uncultured Eubacteriales bacterium | reverse complement strand
GAAGCCCTCAAATTTAAGGAACGCTTCCCTCTTACCATTTTAAGAGCTCCCACCATTTTTGGACCAAGAGACCCTGTTCTTCTCCCCTATTTTAAATTCATCAAAATGGGAATCCTCCCCTCTCTCGGAAGAAAGCAGAGACTTGTCAGTTTGTGTTATGTAAAAGATCTGGTCAAATCATTCGATCTCTCAACAAGAAAATCCTTAAGAAGTGGAGAAATATTCCATGTGGCTGACCCTGTCCCCCGCAGTTGGGACGAGCTGGGTTTGGCAGCCGGACGGGCTCTGGATGTGAAGCTTAAGACAATTAAACTGCCACTCTGCACCCTCTATCCAGGGTACCTCATCGCAGAATTCTTAGGAAAAATTAGCAACAATCCCAGCATCCTCAGTCGAGAAAAATATTTTGAAATGAAACAACCGGCCTGGATTGTCAATACAGATGCCGTCCGAGAAAAACTTGGATTTGCGCCACAACTATCCTTTCAAGAGGCTATAAAAGAAACGATAGATTGGTATATAAATAAAGGCTGGCTCTAATCAGAACCATTTACGAGCTGAGGTTTTGACAGTTTTTATTAACAGCCTGGATAATTCACGAGTCGAGTGTTGACATTTTTTTATGAATAGTTAGCGTGTGTAGAATGAGGCAGAGAATAAAGTCGTTGTTTTTAAGCACCAATGTCCAGCTTTAGAAAAAGCAAAATATTTGACTTTCCCTTCAAGGGAATGCATCCCCCTCTCGGCCTCATTGCTGACCGCAAAAGTTATCTCAATCTGTTTGGTTAGAACCAGATATTCCTTTCCCTCATCTTCCATAATTTCAATCTCGAGGTCGGATGCCGAAAAAAAATTTTTTGAGAAAACAAGTTCCTCTGACGGACTCAGTTCTATAGTAAAGGAGGGCTGTGGATTTATAGTGATGCCTTGTTTTACGTTGAACTTAAGAACGACACTCCCTTCATCTCCTTTAGAAAGACGTCTTGGATTAATCGAAGCATCAATCCTGATAAGATCTTCTTCCTGACTTCCCAGATAAGAAAATACCATTATAACAAGAAGAAAAGTCAGAACACACTTTCTCAATTCATCCTCCGATCCCGAGA
>CAZEWV010000239.1:2346-4773 GCA_964516025.1 uncultured Eubacteriales bacterium | reverse complement strand
CGATATCTGGGTGACGGCTGCCGAAAAAGGCGGTTGGGCACCTCAAGATTTGGAAAATATTCCCTTCACCCTTCTTACAGAAACTCTCGGCATCAACCTCTATGAACACACAATCGCCGTCACAGAGGGTGCCTTAGGGATGGCTCAGGCTATTTTGAAGACATACCGCACTGTGCCCTTTGACATCAATATGGATTGGCTCATCGCCGGAGGGCTCCTTCATGACGTCGGGAAGCTCCTGGAAATCTGTATGAGTCCACAGGGCAAATACCAGAAGAGCCATCAGGGACAATGCGCCCGGCACCCTATCTCAGGCGCCATCCTTGCTGCCCAGGCAGGTCTGCCGGATGAAATCATCAACATCATTGCCTGTCATGCCAAGGAAGGAGAAGGACGGCCAAAACGCATCGAGACGGTCCTCATCCATCAAGCGGATTTTGCCGTCTTCGATCCAATGGTTATGATTGAAAAGGGACATCTCATCACATAAATTAGCACGGGGCCAGAAAAATGGGACAGACGATATTAGAAAAAATCATTTCCAATCACTGTGGGAAGACTGTAAAACCCGGAGACATCGTGGACATGGCTGTCGACACACGGATCGCCCGTGATTTCGGCGGCGCCAAAGTCGTGTCGAACCTCAAAGAATCCGGCCTGAGAGTCGATAACCCGGCAAAGACCTTTTTCACATTCGACTGCAATCCGGGAGGATCTTCTCAACAATATGCCGTCAACCAGCAGATATGCCGTCTCTTCGCAAGAGAAAACAACATAAAAATCTACGATAACGACGCAGGCATAGGCACCCACATCGCCATCGATGAAGGTCTGGTTAGCCCTGGGGAAACCCTTATTTCGACCGACTCGCATGCCAACCTGGTGGGCGCCATCGGTGTATTCGGTCAGGGCATGGGGGATATAGACATCGCTTTCGCTTTCGCAAAGGGGAAAGTCTGGTTCAAAGTCCCTCCCACGGTAAAGATTATCCTCAAGGGCTATCCTTCAGAACAAGCCCACCCGAAGGACATCGTCCTATTTCTTCTTAAGACTTTAGGGCCAAACGGCCTCTTGGGGAATGCGGCAGAACTCTACGGCAATTATGTCGATTCTCTTGAACTTTCCGGCCGGATCACCATCGCCTCGATGACCACGGAAATGGGTGGAATCTGCAGTTTTTTTCCACCAAATCAAGGCGTTATCGACCAATGCAATTTGGCCGGTCAAAGGCCCTTCAACCCTGTCCATGCAGACGAGAATGCCAATTATGTTAAAACGATAGAAATTGAGATCGAGGGCATCCCTCCTTTCATCTCTCTCCCCGGACATCCCGAAAACGCCGTCCCTGCCCGAGATGTCAAAGGACAGAAAATTGACTCCGCGTTTATAGGAAGCTGCACGAATGGACGGCACGAGGACCTCTGCCAGGCCGCAGACATCCTCCGCAATAAAAAAGTGGCACCGGGTGTTGTTTTAAAAATCGTCCCCGCAACCGACCGTATCTGGCAAAGAGCTCTGGAAGACAATTTGATTTCCGTGTTCAAGGATGCCGGTGCACTCGTCGGCAATGCGGGATGTGCGGGATGCGCGGAAGGACAGATCGGACAGAATGGACACGGAGAAGTCACTATCAGCACTGGAAACCGAAATTTCAAAGGAAAGCAAGGTCAAGGAGATGTGTATCTCGCCTCCCCCGCTACGGTCGCAGCCTCTGCCATTGCCGGTTTTATCACCACTCCTGACGATATCCCCGACAAACCGTCTGTCTTTCAGGTCCAATCAGCGATCCAAGAAAAGTTGCCTGAAATAAGTCATACTGCCTCTAAAAAGCCAACACACATTAGAGGAAGAGTCTGGGTAGTCCATCAAGACAATCTCGATACGGACATGATCTATCACAACAGACATTTGACCGTGACAGATATCAAAGTCATGGGGCAGCACACGTTTGGCAACCTTGAAGGCTGGGAAGATTTTCCTAAAAAAGTCCAATCCGGCGATATTGTTGTCATTTCAGGAGAAAATTTCGGCTGCGGTTCAAGCCGCCAGCAGGCGGTCGACTGTTTCAAATCACTGGGGGTCAGCCTCATCCTTGCAAAATCCTTTGGTGCGATCTACGAACGAAACGCCATAAATTCCGGATTTCCGATTTTGACTGTTTCGGATATCGACAAACTGGAACTTAAGAACGGGGACGAAATCGACGTGGATCTGTCCTCGGGCAAGACGATAAACCTCTCAACTCGAGAAAAGATATTAGGTTTTCCTTTTTCTCAAATCCAGCTTGAAATCTATCAGAGAGAGGGGCTGCTTAAATAAACGTATAAAAACGAGGTAAGCCATGGCAAAAATCACTTCAGCCGGCAGACTTGACACCTCTTCGGACTGCTGGATCCGCTTGGACATCCGAAAATCCGGAGGCATACA
>CAZEWV010000239.1:0-2246 GCA_964516025.1 uncultured Eubacteriales bacterium | reverse complement strand
ACACCTCTTCGGACTGCTGGATCCGCTTGGACATCCGAAAATCCGGAGGCATACAAGTCGAACAGCAGAGCAAAGTCCAATCCATGTACGGACGCTCCATCAGCCAGACCATCAGCCACATGCTTGAATTTTATGATATCCACAATGCCCATTTGACCATCCAGGACAGAGGAGCCCTGCCTTTTGTGCTTCGCGCCAGAATCGAAGCGGTCATCAAGGATTGCTTCCCGGACAAACTGGAAGACTATCTTTCCTCCTTTCATCCCAACCATGCGTACACTGTAGACAAATCCAGACTTCGGAGAAGCCGGCTCTATGTACCTGGAGACCAGGCCAAACTCATCATCAATGCCGGACTCTTTAAACCCGACGGCATTATTCTGGATCTTGAAGATTCAGTCGCCCCTAGTGAAAAACAATCAGCACGGTTTCTCGTACGCAATGCCCTGCGTGAGGTAGATTTTTTTCACGGAGAGCGGATGGTCCGCATCAATCAGCTTCCCATGGGCCTTGAAGATCTTGACTTTATCATCCCCCATGGTGTGCACACGGTTTTGATCCCCAAATGCGAGCACGCCGAAACTGTCCAGGAGGTGGAAGCCAGGATCCAGGAGCTCCAGATAAAGCACAAAACCAAAGCTCCCGTGTTTCTTTTGCCGATCATCGAGAGTGCTCTCGGCATAATCAATGCCTACAAGATCGCCATGGGCTCCACCAATATCGTGGCCTTGACCATAGGGCTCGAAGACTATACAGCAGACATCTGTACGGAACGTACACTGGAAGGACGGGAAAGTTTTTTTGCCCGGTGTCAAATCGTTACCGCTGCCAGAGCCGCAGACATCCAGCCCCTCGACAGCGTATTCTCTGACGTCGGCAATGAGGATGGTTTAAAGGCCAGCATTGCCGAGGCCAAATCTTTAGGATTTGAGGGAAAAGGATGCATCCATCCCAACCAGATTCCGATTGTCCATGCCGGATTTGCGCCCTCGGAAAAGGAGATCGCTAAAGCCAAAAAAATCAGCCTTGCCATGAGGGGCGCTCAGGAAAAAGGCTCTGGTGTCGTCTCGTTGGGCACAAAAATGATCGACCCTCCTGTGTTCAAACGTGCCGAGAGAGTCTTGAAGCTGGCCATCCAGAACCAGCAGATCCCAGCCAATTGGATTAAGGAGGAGGACTTTGATGAAGGGACAAACTAACGCCGCCGGCCGTTGGATACCGGATACGATTAACGGGAAACCAGCCATCCCATATAAAGGAGTGGGCAAACACTATCCAACCGGCACTAAAGCCGCTCCACCCATCGCCACGTGCATTAACTTTCCAAGAGACGGGAACAAGGTAGTCCCCAGCCTGAAGGACGCCCTTAAAAAATCAGGGCTTCGCAATGGGATGACCATCTCCACCCATCATCATTTCCGCAATGGAGACAAGGTGGCCAACCACATTTTTGACAGTGTTGCCAAAATGGGGATCAAGAACACGCGGTGGTTTCCCAGCGCTGCCTTCCCCTGCCAGGAATCCATTATCAAACACCTGGAATCCGGAGTCATCCATCATATTGAGGGCAGTGTTAACGGCCCCCTCGGAGACTATTGCTCCCGGGGAAAAATGAAAGGGACGGGAGTCCTCCGGTCCCACGGCGGCCGGTACAGAAGCATACAGGATGGAGACGTCCACATCGATATTGCTGTCATCGCCGCCCCCACTGCCGATCCCTTTGGAAACGCTAACGGACTCCACGGACCTTCGGCCTGCGGACTTTTGGGCTTTGCCCTGGCCGACTCTTTATATGCAGACAAAGTCATTGTAGTGACCGACAACCTCATCCCTTTTCCCTGCATTCCATGGCAGATCCATGGCAATCTTGTCGACTTTGTGGTCACCATGGACGACATCGGTGATCCGGATAAGATCATCTCCGGCACCACACGGATCACTCGGAGCCCTTCAAGGCTTCTGATTGCCGAATACATTGCCCGCTTTGTCAAAGAATCCGGAATCATGAAGGACGGTTTTTCATTTCAAGCCGGAGCCGGAGGCACAGCCCTGGCTTTTGTTTTGTACTTGAAAGAATTTATGAAGGACTCCGGTGTCAAAGCCCGTTTTGTCCGCGGCGGCAGCACGGAACATCTAGTCAGTCTTCTTGAAGAAGGACTGACGGATTACATCCTTGACGGACAAACATTTGACTTGGATGGAATAAGTTCCATGAGGAACAATCCGCATCATGTCGATACCAGTCC
>CAZEWV010000238.1:0-4777 GCA_964516025.1 uncultured Eubacteriales bacterium | reverse complement strand
CCACGGGGATTAGGTACGGGCCTCAGCGGAGGCGCCGTCCCTCTCTACGGCGGGATTGTCCTGTCTTTAGAGAGGATGAATAGACTTGTCGAAATCGACCGGGAAAACCTCATGGCCGTGACAGAACCGGGAATCATTACCGGAGAGCTTCAGCAGACCGTTGAAGCCGAGGAGCTCTTTTACCCCCCTGATCCTGCCAGCCTCGACAGCTGCAGTATCGGAGGCAATGTCGCCGAAGGTGCCGGGGGGAGCCGTGCGGTTAGATACGGGACGACCAAGGATTATGTACAGGGTTTGGAAATGGTCCTTCCCAATGGAGAGGTGATACACACTGGTGGGAAAGTTGTCAAAGATGTCACAGGCTATAACCTGACCCAGCTTCTCATCGGATCGGAAGGAACCCTGGCGGTGGTCACCCGGATTATCCTCAGGCTTATCCCTCTCCCCAAACTCCGCATGGATTTGCTGGTTCCATTCAACTCCATCGGAAAGACAACCCGGACGGTCTCTGAAATCATAGAGGCAAAGATTGTGCCGACGGCCATCGAATTTATGGAAAACAACTGCTTTGAACTTGCGGAAAACCACATAAAAAGAAAACTCTCCTTTCGTGATGCTGCAGCTCATTTACTCGTTACCCTGGACGGTAACCATCAGGAAGCTTTAGAGGACAGCCGCAACCGGGTCGGTGAAATCTGTGAAAGGAACGGGGCCTATGATATCTATGTGGCGGTGACCAGGCCCGACATTGAACGCATGTGGGAGGGCCGGAAGTGTCTTTTTGAAGCGGCCAACCTTGTTGGAGGTATGTACAAAAGTCTGGATGTGGTTGTGCCCAGAAGCCGGATTCCCACTCTTGTCAAAAAGATTCAAGGAATTTCTGAACTTCATGGCATACGGGCGATGTCCTTTGGCCATGCCGGGGACGGAAACGTCCATGTCCTCCTGTTTAAAAGAGAACTCTCTGATGACGTGTGGGACAGACACATTGCTCTTGCTGAGAGGGAACTGTACAGAGAGACGGTGGATCTCGGAGGAAGAATCACCGCTGAGCACGGGATCGGCCTGCTGCGAAAAAAGTATCTGAATATGAATCTTGGCACAAGTCAGATTGAGGTTCTCAGACAGTTAAAAAGGGCTTTTGATCCCAAGTCGATTCTTAATCCCGGAAAAATCTTCGATTATGTTTAAGAATTTTTTAACCATTGCCTACCGGAATGTCGTCAAATACAAGAGCTATTCCCTGATCAATATAATCGGGTTTGCGCTGGGGATCTCCTGTTTTCTCCTGATCTTTTTTTTCATCCGTGATGAATTGAGCTTTGACACTTATCACTCTAAGGCAGACAGAATTTTCCGTGTTGCCGAAATCTACACCCAGTCGGGAAATGTCCAGTACATCGCCAATTCATCCGGCCCCTGGGGTCCTGCAATGGCCGAGGATTATCCTGAGGTGGTCAATTCCGTACGGTTGATGCCGCCGGTCACGCAGTATTTGGTTTCCCGGATAGAAAAAGATCTTCACTTCTATGAAGAGAAGTTTGTCTATGCGGATGATACTCTTTTTGATATTTTCGATTTTGAGCTTCTCAAGGGGGATATAAAATCTGTTTTAAGCGAGCCGAATTCTGTAATCCTCACACAAAGCATGGTAAAGAGGTATTTTGGCAGCGAAGATCCTATGGGGAAAACGATGGTCGTTGATAAAAAATTCCCCTTTGTTGTTTCAGGAATTTTAAAAGATATTCCCAGAACCTCTCATTTCAAGTTTGATTTTCTGGCTTCGTTTATCACTCTGGAAAATCCCACAATGCGGGAATATGCGCCAATGCTTCGTTTCTTTCTCGATAGGCGGGGCACTATCTACACATATATTCTCCTGAGTGAAGGCGCTTCGGCTGTCGAGCTGGAAAAAAAGATGCCCGACTTTATGGAAAAATACGCAGGGGAGTACCTCCGTACACGAACCTTGAATACGCTTATGCCCACTCTGCAGCCGTTGAAGAGAATCCATCTGTATTCTCATCTCGAAAGGGAGTGGGAGCCCAATGGAAATATCCAGCATGTGTATATTTTCCTTGCGGTGGCCATTTTTGTTCTTCTCATTGCCTGTTTTAATTTTATGAATTTGTCGACGGCCCGCTCGGCACTGCGTGCCAGGGAGGTAGGACTGCGGAAGGTTGTAGGGGCGGAACGGCCTCAGCTCATCTTTCAGTTTCTCAGTGAGTCTATTTTTATGACGACCCTCGCAATGGTTCTAGCGGTTGGTCTCACACATGTCCTTCTCCCTGTCCTTAACAGGATGACTGCTAAACAGATCCACATTGACTATTTTTCAGACTGGAGGATTATCCCCGGTTTAGTTTTTTTGACTCTTTTGATCGGGCTGATTTCGGGCAGCTATCCAGCTTTTGTTATCTCCTCTTTTCATCCGGTACGTGTCATGACAGGGAATTTATCTGCGGCGGTCAGTGGGAAAAATATCAGAAAAATTCTGACCGTGGTGCAGTTTTCCATCTCAATCGGCCTGATTATGGGGCTGTTGGTGGTCAGGGGGCAGATGTTTTTTGTGCGGAACATGGATCTAGGTTATGACAAGGAGCAGATTATTGTTATTCCTCTCTCCAATGAAGAGCTGAGAGAAGGCTACATGACCTATAAGGAGAGCATCCTCACTCTCCCGAGGATCCTCTATGCTTCGGCGTCCACCACTTTAATGGGCAAACCGCCTTTGACCCGGGAAGCCCGGCCCGCAGATGCGGGAGATGAAGCCAATATGTCTTACCGTCGTATTGAGGCAGATATCGACTTCTTAAAGACATACAAGATGGAAATACTCTCCGGGAGCGATTTTTCCATGGATCTTGAATATAAAGATTCGGGAGCAACCATCATCAGTGAAGAAACGGTCAGAGGGCTTGGCCTGGAGAATCCTGTAGGTGCCAATTTCAATATGATCAAACCTGTTCAGGCGAAAAGGATTATTGGGGTTGTGAAGAATTTTCATATAGAATCCTTACACGAGGCTATACAGCCTGTGATTATTTCTCTGGGCAGAAATGATCTGCTTCGTTTTCTCTCCATCAGGATTTCTCCAGAGAATATCAGGGAAACTCTTGATTCTCTCCGTCAGAAATGGGTGGGGATTTTTCCTGGAGTTCCATTTAAGTATTCATTTTTTAATGAAGATTTTAATTCTCTCTATAGAGCAGAAGATCGGTTGGGCAAAATTTTTGCTTATTTTACGGTTTTGGCTCTGGTAATTGCCTGTCTGGGTTTATTGGGCCTGGCCGCTTTTGTGTCCCAGAGAAGGGCCAAGGAAATTGGAATCCGAAAGGTCCTTGGGGCCAGTGTGGCCCAAATTGTTTTACTTCTCCAAAAGGAATTTGTGATTCTTGTTGGTGTCGCCAACATTATTGCCTGGCCGTTGGCCTATGTCCTTATGCGGGAGTGGCTGCAGAATTTTGCCTACAGAATCTCCTTATCTCCTATGATTTTTATAATAGCCGGTCTTTTGGCTTTTACGCTTGCCGTTTTGACTGTTGGTTTTCAATCACTCAAATCGGCCACGACCGATCCGGTAAAAGCCATCCGCTATGAATAGATATTGAAACCAATGTTTTAAACTCGCCAACAAACAAAGTGATGTTCGTGATATTGCTAAAAATCAAGCTATAAAGTCGATATCATCGAAGATAAATGAATGTGTCGACATTTTATATGAATAATTCAGGTCAGGCGATGGGCTTGTCGATTGAGGGACTGGGAGTCGTAAAATAGTGTGCGCCCTGCTCTGTGATGTAAAAATCATCTTCCAGCCTCACTCCGAATTCCCCGGGCAAAACAAGCATAGGTTCGTTTGTGAAACACATTCCGGGTTCCATGGGCCTTGTATTTCCTTTGACCAGGTTGATCCATTCATGTCCGTCGAGCCCGATACCGTGGCCGGATCTATGGGGGCATCCAGGCAGTTTGTATCCGCCGGGGAGTCCATGATCAACATAGACCTGCCGGGCGGCCGCATCCGCATCTTCACACGGTATACCCAAACCGGCGGCAGCAAAGACTGCGGACTGAGCTTTTTTTGCCAGGTCCCACATTTCTCTCTGGCGCTGGCTGGGTTCCCCGAACACGATGGTCCGGCTGATATCCGATCTGTAGCCGTCGATATTGCAGCCTCCGTCCATCAGAACGATATCCCCGTCCTTCAGTTCAATGCGCTTTATGCTGCCGTGGGGGTTGGAGGAAGCTTCGGCTATCTGGGCTCCGATTCCGCCGCTGGCTCCGAGGGCGCTGTGGGCGGCGGAAGAAATAGACCTGAAGTCACCGCCGGTCATTCCCTTTTCCAGCCGTTTAATAGAGGCCTTGTAGGCTTCAATGGTGATGTTGTTGGCCTTCTGCATCAACGCAATTTCAGAAGGAGCCTTGATCACACGTAATTCGATGGTGACCGGGTCGGCACTGAAATATTGAAGGTGGGGCGCTTCTTTTCTTAAACCGTTATAGAGGAAAAACCGAACCCGCTCCTCGAATCCGATTTTCCCACTGCTGATGCCTCGATCCTTTAAAATCTCAGCCACTCTCTTATAGGGACTTTCGTGCTCTTCCCAGGTGCGGATGTCCGTTCCGAAGCGGATAAGTTCATGGGCCCTGTCCAGTTCGAACGCCGGACAGACCCATGCGACCTCTCCTTTTGCCGGGATGACAAGGGCAAACATCCTCTCGCTGTTGCCCCATCTGACTCCGGTGAAATAAAACATGGATGTCCCGGACTCCA
>CAZEWV010000237.1:0-4791 GCA_964516025.1 uncultured Eubacteriales bacterium | reverse complement strand
CCTCCGGTCCGTGACAGAAGGAGCACGGTTGGCCGGGAGGACTTGAGAGATTGGCATCAAAAAAAAGTTTTTTTCCTAGTTCTTCAACAGGAGAAAGAATGGAGGAAGCTATCTCAAACTCACTCGAATTTTTTCCTAGTTTTTTGCAGGAGAGGACAAGAAAGACAACAATCAAAATCACCGTGAGAATGACTTGGATTTTAAATACCTTTCTCATCTAAGAACCTCCTCATCTACTGTATCTAAACACACGCTCCTTGAAGACCTTAACATTATTATAGGGCCGAATTGTTTGTCAAATGTTATCGGTTAATTGCATATTTGCAGATAACTGCTATAATTTTTGTTAAACGAAAAAGAAGGAGAGAAAATATGGGACGTAAAGGCATCAATAGACGGGAATTCATCGGAAAGACAGCCGCTGGGGTCTTCTCTGCAGGATTGGGGATTCCTCTTCTTCAAGGAAAAACCCTTCCGCAAAGCTCAACAGAAGAGATTCCGACCCGTACTCTGGGACGAACCAAACTCCGGATTCCTATCCTCAGCTTTGGTGTTATGAATTCAGACAGCCCGGATTTGATAAGAAAAGCCATCGATATAGGCCTTAAGCACCTGGATACGGCCAGCGTCTATCTCAGAGGGAACAGCGAAATGTCTATCGGAAAAACCCTGGATAAGGAGAAATTAAGAGACAAGATTTACCTCGCCACCAAGATGCGGTTTGCCCGAGACAATGACAAAAATATCTTTCTCAGCAGTGGACCCGCCCGGGAGCCCCTGGCTACCAAGGAAAACTTTCAAAAACAGCTGGAAACCAGCCTCCAGCGGCTGCGGACGGATTACGTGGACATCCTCTACCTTCACAGCTGTTACAGCCCTGAGATGGCCACTTACGAACCGATGATGGAAGCCCTCGTCAAGGCAAAAAAAGACGGGAAAACACGATTCATCGGCACGTCCACCCATAAAAACGAACCCGATGTCATTCGTGCCACTGTGGATGCCGGTATTTACGATGTCGTATTAACGGCCCAATCTGTCGTCCTGGGAAGAAAAGAAGACATCAAAAAGGCCATCGCATACGCCGCTTCAAAGGACATCGGTGTTGTGGCCATGAAAACCCATGGAGGCGTAGAGAAAAACAAAGAAGCCGATCCCGGTATCGATCACAAAAGCGCTTTCAAGTGGGTGCTGAGTGACGAAAATATCTGTACAACGATCCCCGGAATGACCACTTTCGAACAACTGGATTTTAATTTCAATGTGATAAAAAATTATGCACTGACAGCCGGAGAGGAGATGGCCGTCCGGCAGGCGTCTTCAATTCAAAATCCCCTCTATTGTCAGAACTGCCGGTCCTGTATCTCAAGCTGCCCGAAAGAGGTGGAAATCCCCAGCCTCATGCGGGCCTATATGTATGCTGAAGGCTACGGAAATCTGCTCCAGGCCGAGATGACAGCAGAAGTTCTGCCTGAGGATAAGGGGCTCAAGACCTGCACGGAATGCTCAATCTGTTCAGCCTTGTGTCCATACGGGATAAAAATTTATGAACGCCTGCAATCTCTTTTCGCTCAGGGACTAACACGGGCCTAGGTTTTTACTGGGTTATTTTTTTGAAAAGAGAATCTTCAAGCCCGGTATTTATTTTCACCTCAGTAACAGTTGACGCCATAAATTCTTCTCCGTCCTGAAAAGCAATGTTATTGTGGGGAAGCACCATTCCCTGAACCTTCTTATACTCTGTAAAAAAAATTTCCTGTTCCACTTCCATCATCATCGTGTTTAATGCCTTGGACACGATTTTAAAAGGCAAATATGTCTCCGGATCGAGATATAAAGTCTTTGTGAAGCCATCATCAAAGGCCTGTTCGAGAATAAGATAATCCTTATCTTCGATTTTTTCTTTGCCTTTATAGGAGAAAGTGATTCCAAATTTCTCGGGATGGAGAAGTGCTGTATAGCCTAAGCTGTCCCGTTTGGCATACTCCAAAGCTTCCTCCGGCAAATCCACTGCCGTACCAGTCTCTGGGCTGATCAACCAGGCTGTCTCTCCATCAAAAACCTGGGTTATAACCATTCCCATCGCCGAGATATCCGATCGGGCCATGTTAGGCTCTTTCATGTAGACGGTGACGGTGCCTTCGAGTCCCAACGAAATCATTTCGACGGATGAACTCACGGTCATGTCCTTAATTCCTTCAAGGACTTTTCGTCCGCCCATAGCTTCAATCATTTTTTCGGTGAGTTCATCGCCGGTCTGACTCACGGCGGGAGCCGTCAGCAAGCCAAACAAAAAAAACACAAAAAGTCCAATAGATACAATTCTTTTCATCAGACCCTCCTGATTTGTGAGTCATCAATAATTTGTTTAATATTTTTTCTAACGGCCATGATCATATTTTGTAGATCAGCTTCCCGGCATCTTCCTAATTTGAGCTCTCTGAATCAGCTTGGTTTCCCCGATTTGGAGAATAACTAAATACTCTCCGGGAGCAACCATAGGGCTTCTTCGGAATCTCGTCTGTCCACCCTGATTGCCTGATGTGGCTGCTCGCATATCCCAAATGACTTTGTGGAGACCGGCTTTGGTGTTCCCATTAATCGAATTGATTTCTTTTCCGGAAGGATCAATAATTTTCACTTCCACTTTGTCACTCTTGTCTTTTCTCAGATAATAATAAACGACAATTCCGGTGGGCTCATTGGGTGCACGAAATTGTCTTTGTCCGGAATGCCGCCCTCCAAACCGGGAAGTCCACCGGATCTTCGGTTCGACCTTAAAGAGATGGACATCCTTATCTAAAACTTCCTCACTAAATTCCTGGAGAGGGGAAATATCGGTCACATAAAATCCTCTTCCGTAAGAACCAACCACCAGGTCGTTTTCCCGGGAGTGGATGAGGAGGTCATGCACGGGATTGACAGGCATGTTATTTTTGAAACTGTGCCACTCTTTCCCTCCATTTAATGTGACAAAAACTCCGATGTCGGTCCCCACAAAAAGCAGCTCCGGATTTTTCCTGTCTTCATAAATGACATAGATAATTTCCTGTGGGAGATTAGAAGAAATCGAAAACCAGGTGGCGCCAAAATCATCGGTCTTAAAGACATGTGGTTCAAAATTGTCTCTCTGGAATCCGGTTTTTACGGCATAAGCCGATCCGTCATTAAAATTGGAGGCGAACACTCGGCTGACGTAGTAATCACTGGGTGCTCCCGCCTGTTTCAATTTCTCGGCACAATTTGTCCAGTGGGCTCCGCCGTCCAAAGTGACCTGGACATTTCCATCGTCCGTGCCAACCCAAATGACGCCGGCGCTGACGGGCGACTCCGAGATAGAAGTGATATTGCAGTGTTCAATATTACCCTTGAGTTTTTCAGGATCGTTGGTTGTCAAATCCGGACTGATATCCTGCCAGCTATCGCCCCGGTTGATCGAGCGGTGAAGGACCTGGCTTCCTATGTAGATGATCCGACTGTTGTGAGGAGAGATGTGGATGGGACTGTTCCAGTTGAACCGGAGCGGCGGCTCATCCCGTCCCCGCCTGGGTTGAATTCGAACGCTTACCCCGGTTTTTTGATCGAGCCGTTGGATGGCACCAAACTGTGAGTCGTTATACAACCAACGGCTGTCGTTGGGATCGGGTTGGTTAAACATACCGTCCCCGCCGCCCACAGACGCCCAATCATCCACTGTAACCTGACCGGACCTGCCGTTGCTCGGAATTTTCACAGATCCCGTATCCTGTGTGCCTCCATAGATATTGTAAGGCTCGTCCATATCCACACCAATCGCATAGAATTGAGCCGCAGGAATATTTTCGAAGACATCCCAGGTTATTCCAAAGTCATAGGTAATAGCCAGACCACCATCATTTCCTAAAATGACATGTTTCGAATTTTTAGGATTGATCCAAACCGTGTGGTGGTCAACATGAACGCCCTGTGCATTGTTAGTCGGAGTACGTCCTTCCCCCCAGGTTTTTCCGCCATCGGTCGATCTTAAAAGAGGAGTACTGGGCACATAGATGACCTTGTCGTCGTTGGGATCGATAATAATCTGGCCGTACCACTTTCCACCACCGATGGACATATTATCCGGACTCATCTTGGTCCAGGATTTACCTCTGTCTTCGGTACTATAGACTTCCCCGCCAATCCGTCTTTCCTGAGGCTCCTGGTTGCGTTGTTCAGCCTGCTTGATCTCCGCCTCAGTGGGAGGTCGTGCATTGAAGTTGTCGATGGTAGCATAAAGGATATTCGGATTTTTAGGATAAATGGCCAGTCCGGACCGTCCAAGCTTTCCAACAGGCAGACCGCCTCCCAATCTCTTCCATGTCAAACCACTGTCTGTAGATTTGTATATTCCAGTCTCCGGGCCGGCTTCCTCAAAGTGCCAGGGCACACGCCATTTGTCATAAGTGTTGGCATAGACCGTATCCGGATTGACAGGATCGATGGCGACTTCAACAACACCGACCTTCTCGTTTATATAGAGAGATTTTTCCCATGTTTTTCCGCCATCTGTTGTCTTGTAAAGGCCCCGCTCTTCATTAAAAGAAAAGTGCAAGCCCAGAGCCGCCACATAGACTATATCCGGATTCTTTGGATGGATGGCGATCCGTCCGATGTGGCATGTCTCTTTGAGGCCCATGTGCGTCCAGGTCTTGCCAGCATCGGTCGATTTGTACACACCGTCTCCAATAATCGTTATTCTTCCGGAGGCTGCATCCCCAGTGCCAACCCAGAGAACATTTGGATCGGAGGGGGCAATGGCCAGCGCCCCGAAAG
>CAZEWV010000236.1:0-4805 GCA_964516025.1 uncultured Eubacteriales bacterium | reverse complement strand
CCTAGAAAAGTTTGGAATTTTGATAAAAAATGTCTTTTTCTTTTTTGTGGGATTAGTAGGATCCTTAAAAAACGGAATCTCTCTGTCTTGGACTACAGCTTTCGGATTATGTTCAACGAGGGCTAACGCTTCCTTTTCACCAACCAACTCACTAACCTTCCGAAAAGCCCTTGAAAGTCTCGTCGTTCTATTGTGTTTGCCGTGGGAGTCACTGGCAAGAAAATGATAGAAATTCCATTCGAGAAATCGAAAAGCCGCTTCCTGTGTTCGTGTACCATACAGAACAGAAAAGCTTCCACTGTTGGCTTGGGTAAAAATCCCCATCTTGATAAAATCATAGAGTAAACTCGGATTTCGCACAAAAACGGAATTTCTTTCCGGATGAGCAATAATGAGATTCAATCCTCTGCTGGCCAACTCAAAAAAAAGCTGTTTCGCTCCCGAAAAAACATGATTCGAGGGAAACTCAACTATCATGTACGAACCTCTATTGAGTCCAAAATAAGGATAATTAATTTTCAGGACATTTAGCAAATCATGTACAAAATGGACTTCTGATCCAAGAAGCAGTTCAACTTGGATATTGTTTGTTTTTAATAAAGGAGTAAAATCGCTCCATTTTTCCTGTATAAAAAAAAGATTTTTCTGGATTATAGGCGGCCGGAAGACGTGAGGAGTAGCGATGATCGTTTTTACTCCATCTTGCTCAGCAAATTGTGCCATTTTTAGGGATTCCTCCAAATCAGAGGCTCCATCATCAATACCGGGAAGAATATGGCAGTGGATGTCAATCATTGGTTTTTTGAAAGGAAATGAAGATGAGACTTCAATCTAATATTCGTCATCATCTTTGTATTCGTATTTTATGGCCTTTTTATAAGGCCCATGCGAATACATGTAATCTTTATAATATGGCGAAGAATACCCTTTTTTCTTCAGCTTGACTTCATTAAACACAACACCAATGATATGCGCCTGGACTTTGCTGAGTTCGTTGACAGCCTTCACCAGAGGTTTCCGGGATGTCTTCCCCTCTTTGAGGATAAGAACAACCGCATCGACTAGCGATGCAATGATGACAGGGTCTATGACAGCCAAAACCGGAGGGGAATCGATAAAAATAGTATCGAAGTCTTTTTTAACATCATCGAGAACCTCTTTCATTTTTTGAGAATTGATCAATTCAGCAGGATTAGGCGGATGAAGTCCACTTGGCAGCAACCAAAGATTTTCCACCGATGTCTCTTGAATGGCATTTTCAACAGAAGAAATCCCAATGAGACAGCTGCTCAGTCCGATTCTGTTCCTTGCCTCAAAAATTTTATGAAGTCTCGGTTTTCTTAAATCGGCATCAATCAGAAGAACCTTCTTTTCGAGTTGACCGAAAGATATCGCCGTATTTGTTATGGTCGAGGTCTTTCCCTCCTGAGGAAAAGCGCTCGTGAACACAATTGTTTCGGGAGAATTCCCTGCATGTGAAAAAAGAATAGATGTTCTCACCGTCCGGTAATCTTCACAGATGTGAAGTTTGGGATAGAAGTGATTGATCAGCTCAATCTCCTTGATCTCTTCATGTCCATTTGACGATGCTGGATTCTCCTCCCCGTACTCCTGTGAATAATACAGGTAGTTGTAATTATTATTAGAATTATTGACAGAAAGAGCCGGGATAACTCCCAGCGAGGGCAGTCCCACAAGCTTCTCTACTTCCTCCGGTCCTTTTACCGTATTATCCAAAAAATCCACAAAAAAGGCCAATCCGGTTCCAACAAAAAGACCCAGAATAACAGCCATGATGATGTTTCTCTTTTTATTCGGAGAGAATGGTGAGCCTGGAACCAGGGCCGGATCTATGATTTTGATATTGCTGGTCTTGAGTCCTGCCAACCTAGCTGACACGAGTGTTTCACTTTGCCGCACAGCCAGTCCCTGCAAAAGGGATCGTATATTTTGGATTTCTGCGTCGAGGCTGTTGTAATAGACCGCATTGTTGTTCATCTCGACTACTTCCCGCCTCTGTTGATCAAGTTCTCTCTCGAAATTTTTCTCACTAGTCAGCGCCGCCTGGTAATCATTAAAAGACGCTTCCTGTGCTTTTTCAAGCTCTGCTGCGAGGGAATCCCGGACTGTCGTCAAACTGCCTTGAAGATTTTTCATCTCCGGATGATCGGGTCCGAGATAATTGCTTTTTGTCTGATAGTCTTTTTTTAGGTTAAGGTACTCCGACCGAAGAGATGTCAGAAGTGAATTATTGACAGAAAGGGGAATCGAATCCACGTCCATCCCCCGGATCTCACGGTAAAAAGCCTCTTTATTAATGCGATCGAGAATAGAATTCATGTAGGCACTATTCAGATTCCCAAACATTCCCACAACCGTTTTTTCTGCGTCATTCATAAAGAGGATGTTCTTGTCCTCCCCATACTTTTGAAGCTCATTCAATTTTGCATCCAACTCAGATTTCAAAATTGTCTGTTGTTCACTAAGGAATTCAGAGGCCTGTCGAGTTGCATCATACCTGAGCTCCACCACAAAATCTATAAATTCCTGTATGACAGCGTTGGCAATATCCGCAGCCAAAGTTGGTTTTGAAGACGTAAAATTTATTTTGACTATTTTTGTTTTGTCTTCCTGCCGGACACCTAATCCCCACCGAACTACCCAGGCATATTTGGCATGAGGATCTTCTTCTATCCGTTCTTCAATATCACCTTCCGGCTCTTTCCCCCGGGGAACAATCCATCTCAGGACAAAATCTTTAATCGTCTGCACCAAGGTTTCCTTTTTTTGGCTTAACGTACGGACTTCGGGACGGTCTGCAAGCTTCAACTTCCGAGCCACTCTTTCGGCAAGAGTTCGACTCTTGAGAAGCTTCAACTGTGTCTCCAGATAACCTGAACTCCCATAGGATGTAGCAAAAAGCTCATCCATGCTCATGATCGTGCTGTTCGGGGTATCAATAAGAATTTCTGCCTGTGCCTGATATAGAGGTGTCCTAGTAAATGTGTATACTCCACCTAAGACAACTATGATCAAAACCGAAGCTATAATGATCCACTTTCGCTTCTGTGCAATCTGCATGAAATCGAGCAAATCGATTTCTTTCTTTTCAGTTTTTGTATTCATTCTGTTTTTGTTGTCAGTAAGAGTTACTCTTTAAAAAATTGTCTCCGGGACATAAATGGTGTCATTTTCCTTTAAAGGAACATCCTTCTTTCGGCCCTTTAAAATCGCCCGGACATTATAAGTTAATATTTGTTCTTTCCCATCCGGTCCCATTCTCTTGATCATGACTCTTTTTTGCGCCGCTTTTTTTGTGAATCCTCCCTTCTGAATAATCGCCTGCTGGAGAGTCGGAATTTCTGACCGTTTGACCTCAAGAACACCCGTGCTGTTGACTTCTCCAACAAAATAAATTTTAACCATTTCATCTATGGGGACGTTGATGATATCATTTGCCTGAAGAGGGATATCCAGCGATGGGTCCCCTTTCATGAGCAAGTCATATATTGGGATTCTTAAGGTGCGGGTAGTTTTATCCGGAAGTTGACGAATCACAATAATGTCTTTGCCAGCATTTTCAGAAATTCCACCTGCCTTAGAGATGATGGACAGGAGTGTCTCCAGGCCATTCAGCTCATATTGACCTCGACTTCCCACGGCTCCCAGCAGGGACACTTTCTGGCTGTGGAATTCCTTGATTGATACGATCACCTGTGCATCCTGCAGCAGAGATTCATCGATGGCTGTTTTCAATTTTTTTTCGATTTCCTGCCTTGTTAATCCGCTAATTTTAATCTCACCGATATAGGGGAAAAGAATTCTTCCTTCTTCAGAGACTCGAACACTCCGGCTAAATTCAGGATGGCCAATTACGCTTATCTCTATCATATCCTGTGGGCCTACTCTGTAGTTAAGAGAAATAATAGCCTGGGAACACAAGAGAGATATGGAAGACATAAACAAAACGAAAAAAATTGTGTATTTACTCCTTTTCATAGAAATCTCCTTATTTCCAGGGCCAAACCTTAACATTTAGTTTTTTCTTCTATGTAAAATTATCCCTTTCTTGCAGAAAAAAAGAAATGACCTCATTGGATGAAAAGGGGGGTGAATTTATCTTTTCTTTTCTAACCCTCAAAGGTGAAAAAACAAAGACTGCGTCACCTCAGACAAATGGGAATAAAAATCAGGAATATTTAAATTTTTCCGAATGAATTTTTTGAACAGAGCGATCGAATGGATTTGAAAGGGGCTCTCCTGGCTAAAGCAAGGATGACTTCACTCTGCCAGTCGAAATTTCCCTTTTTTTTGATGAGCGGAATCACACCATCATTCCGTGCAATCTGAAACATGTTTTCAATCTGGGAATCGCTCAATTTCTCACAAATTTTTCTTGTGTAGTGACCCACTAAAATTTCTTTTTGAATCTCTTTCTTCCAGTGTTTTTCATAAGAAAAAAGATATTTTGCCGTCAGGGAACCTTCTTTAAAGCCCTGAGAGATTATTTCGGAAGCAATATCTGAACAGAGTAAGCCAAAAAATATGCCCCCTCCGGTTGTTGTCTTCACCTGACCAGCCGCTTCTCCAACGGCAAGCAAACGATTCCCATATGATTTTGTCATCAATCCCTGGGCAATCGGTTTGGACATGATTTTTTCTTCACTCAAATCTATCGATGAATCAGGGAACAATTTTTTGACAAATTTTTCAAAGTAAGCCTGGGGATCTCTTTTTGCGAGTAAACCGACACGTGCTTTCTCTTTGTTCACAGGGACCACCCATGCAAAAGCACCTGGAGTGAC
>CAZEWV010000235.1:0-4807 GCA_964516025.1 uncultured Eubacteriales bacterium | reverse complement strand
AGTTGACTATACGGCCAATTACATCGAAAACTATTCCATGGTTCGAGTGATTCAAGACAAATCGGGTACCTTTTTCGTGCATTATCTCATTGAACCAAGCCGGCTTACATTTGAAGAGTATCAAGGCAGTTATCATTCGAATTTAGAGATAAATGGTCAGATTACCGATCAAGAGGGGAAATCCATATACCAATTTGATCGAACAATTCCAATCGATTTCGACGAAAATCAAATGTCCAGTATCAGGTACAAGCTGTTCAGCTATCAAGATATGTTTCCTCTTGTGGCCGGACAATATAAATTTTCCTCTCTCATGAAAAACACAATCTCAAAGGAATTTACTTCTATCGAAGCGAATCTTCTCATTCCTGATATCCCGGCCCTTCAATTGAGTCAGCTCATCCTGGCTAACAGGATAAATAAAGATACAAAATACAAAGGAAAAAACAAACCGTTTCTCATAAGCAATAGACAACTCATTCCCTCACCTCGAAATGATTTTTTAAGAGGAGACACACTGTATCTCCACTTCCAGATTCAGGGACTGCCGGCTGAGCTTAAAGACAGTGTTTCCCTTGAATATTCCATCTTCAGGGAGAATGAGAAGGTCCATTCTTTGTTGAAAAAAAGTGAAGAATACCCGGATCTGCCTGACGTTTTTGAGGATTTCCCACTGGTAAATTTCCTGCCGGCTTACTACACTCTAAAGGTTTCGCTTCTTAACGAAAACCGGATGGAAGTTTTTTCTCAAGAAGCTACTTTTTTAATAACTCATCTTGAGGCAATATCACGGCCTTGGATTGTATCCATGCCCATGGTCTCACCCGAAGATCCGGCATTTGCGAACATCCTTGGAAAGCAATTCCTGAATAAAAATGATAAAATCAAGGCAAGACCCCTTCTGGAAGAAGCGTACCGCAAGAATCCGAACAATTCCGATTATGCTTTGGACTGGTGCAATATACTTTTTGAGGATAAAGAATTTCAAAGTGTAAAACAGATAGCCGGTCCTTTTTTGTCGGATGAGAGAAAATATCCATTCCTTCAGGTTGTGGGGCAAGCCTGCCAGGCTCTTGGAGAACTTCCCGAAGCCATATCCTTTTACAAGGAATATCTTGGCTATTACGGCACGAACATCTTCGTCCTCAATTCCGTGGGAGACTGCTACTATCAGATGAAAGACATGGAAGAGGCTCTCACTGCCTTTGAGAAGTCATTGGAGATCAGCCCCGATCAGGAGAGAATCAAGGCGCTCGTAAAAACCATAAGAGGAAAAAAATGAAAGAAAAATTATTGATCCTTTTTCTTGCCGGGTTCCTTTCTTCTTCCTGCGCAATGTATCAACCGGGAAAAAATCTGGATCCGGAGAGCAAGGAATTTTTTTCTACCGTACGATACACCATCACAAAGCAGGAGCGGAAAATTTTCCTCAATCTACCTCCATCCGAAAGGCCGGGCTTCATTGAAGAGTTCTGGAAAAAAAGAGATCCGGATCCGGGGACTGAGGAAAACGAGTTCAAAACGGAATATTATAGCCGGATTGAAGAAGCCGATCTATTATTCAAACAGGGGAGTACACCCGGCTGGCTCCAGGATAGAGGGAGGGTCTTTATAACCCTCGGCCCGCCTACAAATAGAGAAACTTATCCGAGAGGAATGAGTCAGTACGGAGTGCCAACCGAAATATGGTATTACGGATTTTTCCCGGTGGTTTTTGTAGATGAAAACTGGACCGGCAATTATGAATTAGAGGCCCTCGGCGCCCAGCAAATTAATGAGATAAATAGGGCACAAATGGATTTTGGAGCAAAAGTTTCTGATAGAAAAATTGTTTTTGACTTCGATTTTAATATGAAGAACATAAAGGAAGGAGAGGCGACTTTCGAAATTGAAATCCCCTACAATAATATCTGGTTTGCCGAAAATGAGGATTTGATGCAAACAACTCTAGAAGTCTCCCTGGAAGCTGTTGATGAGGAAAACAACAGTGTTTGGGAATACCAGAAGGGATATGACATTTCCATACTGAGTGAAAAAATCGAAGAATATATAGGTGAAAAATATAAAATAGAAATCCCGGTGATAATTAAGCCTGGAAATTACATGCTGATTTTGGAGATAGAAAACAAAACGGGAGGAGAGCGGGTGAGGAAAAGGATCAAATTCACCATTTAACCAAACCCGTAAAAAAAATAATAAGACAAAGGGGAGGACATAAAATGAATACAAAAAAAGTTTTTAAATTCTTTTTATGCTTCTTATTTTTTTCTCTGTTTATTGTTTATGCTTCAGGACAGTCGGCTAGAGGTAAAGGCAGGCTTGCCGGAGTTGTCGTTGACGGGGAAGAAAATCTCATCCAATCAGCAAAAGTAGTCATAGAATTTTTAGGTAAAGACGTGTCTAAACTGGAGTCAACTTCCGATAAAAGGGGAAGGTGGAGCTTTTTGGGTCTTGGCACAGGAAGATGGAGAATAACCGCTTCTTTAGATGGATATATTCCTTCTTCACTGGATTTTTATGTCCAGCAGCTCGAAAGGAACCCTAAAATCACCTTAATCCTGAAAAAACTGTCAGCATTTGATAAGCCTTTTATTGAGGATGAAGGATCATTTGAATTCCTGGAAAAAGGAAATGAGCTCTATGGGGAGGGGAAATATGCTGAAGCCCTGTCGGCTTTTGAGGAATTCCTTCGGTTGAATCCCAAAGCTTATCAGACCCGGCTCAACATATACAACTGTTACCGTGAATTGGGAGAATATGAAAAAGCGATAGAGCAATGCAACCTTATTCTGGAGAACGTATCTCAGGATGAAACGCTGGGTAAAGAGATGGCCGCCAAGGCGCTGGCTGGAATAGGCGAATGCTACTTGATGCAAAAGAATATGGAAAATGCCCAAAAATATTTCGAACAGTCTATCGAGACATACCCGGAGAACGAACTCATCGCCTACAATGTCGGAGAAATATTTTTCTCCAATCAAAAACTTGAGGAAGCTTTGCGTTATTTTACCTTGGCGAGTGAGCTCAAGCCTGACTGGAGTGATTCCTATTACAAATTAGGTCTTGTTTATTTGAATACGGGAGACTTAGCAAAAGCTGCTGAAAATTTTGAAAAATTTTTAACCCTTGAACCGGACACAGACAGAGCAAAGAGTGTAAAAAATATGCTTGAACAGATAAAAAAATAGTACGAGGGACCTGTCGCTCAATATTTCCCCATGAGTAAAAAAAAACGTTCACGACGCAAAAAGAAAAGATCCGTTTTGCCCTCAAAGGCACCAGAACCAATATCCGCACATCCGCGATCACAAAAACCCTGGATATGGCCTACGGCAGCAGCGGTTGTTGTGTTGATTATATTTGTGTTGTTTAAAACCTCTCCTTTAGGTCAGGGCGCTCACAGTTCCGTCACAAGAGAGGGTGATTTAAATGTCCTGCTTATAACTCTGGATACAACAAGAGCCGATAGACTGGGCTGCTACGGTTATTCTAAGGCAAAAACACCCAATCTGGATTTTCTGGCATTGAACGGTGTTCGTTTTGCCAATGCCTACTGCCAGGTACCGCTCACCCTTCCCTCTCACTGTTCCATCCTGACCGGGACATACCCGACATACCACAACGTTCATAACAACGGGACATACTCCCTGGCTCCTGATCAAGTCACTCTTACGGAAGTGCTGCAGTCAAAAAACTTCCAAACTGCTGCATTTGCAGCCTCTTTCTCCGTAGATTCGCGCTTCGGTCTGGACCAGGGCTTCGATCTCTATGATGACAATTTTCAGGAGGGATCGCCGTTCAAGGCTGTGAATTCCGAGAGAAAGGCAGGCGATGTCTATTCCCGGTTTTCAAGCTGGCTGGACGATCACGGCTCTCAACAGTTTTTCGGCTGGATCCATTTTTTCGATCCTCACCTCCCTTACATCCCTCCGGATTCCTACGGAAAAGAGTTTGCCGATTCTCCTTATGACGGCGAGATCGCCTATATGGATTCTTACGTGGGAGCTGTCATTGAAAAACTGGGGGAAAAAAACATTCTCGGAAAAACGCTGATCATCATTGCCGGCGATCATGGGGAAGGGTTGGGCGATAAAGTTGAGACCGGACACGGCATCTTCCTCTATGACATGGTCATGAGAGTGCCGCTTATTTTTTATGCTGAAAACCTTCTTCCCGGAGGTAAGGTTATCTCTTCCCGCGTTCGATTGATAGATATTATGCCTTCGGTCCTGGACATGCTCGAAATTGAAGGATCCTATCCTTATCAGGGCATCAGCCTGATCCCCGTCATCGAGGGCAAGAAAACGGGGGATCTCGATACTTACATCGAAACCTATTATCCGAGAGAGAATTACGGATGGTCTGAGCTGACCGGCCTGATTTCGGGAGACTGGAAGTACATTCATGCTCCAAAGGAGGAGCTGTACGATCTAAAGTCTGATCCGTTCGAGAGAAAAAACCTTTTTCAATCAAATAAAAAGACCGCATCAGATATGAAAGATAGGTTGGATGTGCTCGTTAAAAGCCGTTCTCTATCCCCCGGAACGGGAAAACGGACTCTGAATCAGGAAGAACTCGCCCGCCTGAGATCTCTGGGATATGCCGGTTTTACCGAGGGCGAGAACGAGGGCCCTTTTGCGGATCCGAAGGATAAAGTCGATGAACTGCGTATGATTCAGCAGGCCCTGAGCTATGAATTTTTAGGAGATTTTCAGGAGGCTGCTAGGCTCTACGAAAAAATGCTCGTTTTGCGCCCCAAAAGCTCTTCGAGTTACATCAACCTCGCTCTGATCCAGGCAAGACTGAA
>CAZEWV010000234.1:0-4837 GCA_964516025.1 uncultured Eubacteriales bacterium | reverse complement strand
TTGAAAAGGACGAGGAAAAATCATTCAGGACTCTGATTATTCCCGAAGGATTCTCCAAGAGTGTTTTTGCCGGAGAAAAAGTAGAGCTTAAACTTGAACAGGAACAGGGAAATAGCCTGGAGGCGATGCAGACGGCCTATTCCCATGTGCTTAAGGCTGTCATCAAGATTCTGGCCAAGATCGTTATGATATCGCCCGAAAATCCTGAATATTTCGAAGAGAAGCTCCCTCAATTGAACTGGGAGAGACGGATAACCCTCCGCACGGAACTGGGCGGGGAGCTCAAGACCATTCCCTCCGGCTACACCCATTCGGTTCCGGGATCAACGGTCGTCTTCCTCCTGTTCACCGTCATGATGTACGGCGGCGTCACCCTCCTTGAGGAGCGGAGAAAAGGGCAGCTGGAAAGAATTTATCTCAGTCCGGCTACTTTCAGTTCGATAATCGGAGGCAAATGGCTCGGCCGGATTATCATCGGTATGTCCCAGATATTTATTCTGTTTGTACTTGGAAAATATCTTTTTGGCATCTATCTCGGTCCTTCTTTGCCTGCACTTTTCCTGACATCCCTCTTTTTCTGCACGACGGTGGCCGGGATGAGCATGCTGTTCGGCTCTATTATTAAAAAAGAGGAAATTTTAATTGTCTTTAACATCCTGTTCGTCAATCTCATGGCTGCGCTTGGTGGATGCTGGTGGCCGATCGAGCTTGTTCCCAAAGGCATGAAAACAGCGGGCATGATCTTTCCCACCGGATGGATTATGG
Source organism: uncultured Eubacteriales bacterium (assembly GCA_964516025.1). GTDB lineage: Bacteria > Acidobacteriota > Aminicenantia > Aminicenantales > Aminicenantaceae > JAUWVG01. The sequence goes on along the minus strand of CAZEWV010000234.1, from coordinate 4,072 downwards.
ATGCCTACAGCAAGCTCATTTTCTATGGCTATGGATTGGAGACAGTTCTTGTCAACCTGGCCGTTCTTGCCGGATTTACGGCCCTCTTTCTGTTTCTGGCCATCAAATTCTTCAAAATAAGAAAATAAGGAGTATAAATCCGGAGCTAAGAATTCACTGTTGGATAACGGGATCTGCTTGAAACAGGTCAATTACATAAGTGCTTTTTCTGATTTCACAGGAGTCTCCTCCGCCGATTCATCCAATCCGTTAATTTTTCTCTTCTAATATCTTCAAATACTTATATATCGGATAGACTACGCTGTGCTTTTCGGCGCCTAGGGCATTGAGGTAATCGTTCAGGAGATTCCAGCCGACAAAAACGCTTATATTTTCGGACACAACTCGACGGAATCATTCAAGGCTGTAAATAAATGTTTGGCAAACGGCTACGAGGTGATGTGGACTAAGGAAGGTTTTACACTTGATAACAACTATTATCCTCCTGGAGAAATGATTGTAAAAGGAGGCTCAAATCTTTTTGCGTTTGTACGATCTCTGGCTGATGAGCTGGGATTAGATTTTAGAAGTGCTTCAAACCGAATACCCGGCGGCATGTATAAATTCAAACCGTTGCGTATGGGAGTCTACAAACGTTTTGCAGGCGGAAACATGGACGAAGGCTGGACAAACTGGCTGCTGCAAAATTTCGATTTTCCTTTTAAGTCGCTGTTTAATAAAGATATCAAAGATGAAAAGCTTGCCGACAACTATGACGTAATCATTATTCCCTCTGATGGTACAAGCCGGATCGTCAACGGTCAGGGCGGCGAGAGCATACCGCCGGAATTCCGCGGGGGAATTGGACAGGAAGGCGTAAATAACATCAGAGAGTTCGTGAGAAAAGGCGGCACACTCATTACCCTCAACAGTGCTTGGGATTTTGCACAGACTACGTTTAATCTTCCTATTCGAAATACAGTAGCAGAAGTGCCGAGAAATGAGTTTTACTGTCCTGGTTCAACGTTGAATATATCAGTGGATACGGCTCACCCCCTTGGTTATGGCATGGCGTTGAATGCATACGCGGTATTCCGCAGGAGTCCTTCGCTACGCGTATCTGCTGGATCATTTCAAGATAAAATCACCGTGGCAGCCAGATACCACGAAGAAAATTTACTGCAGAGCGGGTGGCTGATTGGTGAGTCCTACCTGTCAAATAAGCCGGCAGTGATCGAGTTTAAGATTGAGAAAGGAAAAGTTATCGTGCTGGCCTTTCCGGCGCAGCACCGCGCCCAGACGCATGGTACATTTAAACTCCTCTTCAATGCGATTTATTATGGACCTGCTGTTGATGGGATTAACTGAACCTTGTGGACAAGTAGCAATCTGAGAAATTCCAGAGTATCTGAAGAAAAATGTGATGCATTCATTTTGTTTTGTGGGAGGCTCGAGTTCCAAGTCCTCAATGGCAATGTGCATCGAACGGCTTGAGCCGGGTGCATCGGAGTATTTGAATTCGAAACCGTACCGTTTACCGGCGACTGTGACCAGCAGATCCAGTTCAGCACCTGCGTGTGTTGCCCAAAAATAATCATCACGTGTTCCCTTTCCTCCGATAACCTGTTCCAGGCAAAATCCTTCCCAAGATGAACCGAGTTTTGGATGTCCCTGAAGGTCGGCCATAGTGTTTATTTGGAGCAGGGCATGCATAATTCCGCTATCTCTGATGTAGATTTTTGGAGCTTTAACCTGCCGCTTACGAATGTTTTCAAACCATGGAGGAAGAATTCTGACCATAAAGGCACCGGCAAGAATATCGAGATATCGGCGGGCAGTCTTTTCTGATGTACCGAGTGAACGGGCAAAATGGGACGCATTCCACACCTGACCATGGTAGTGCGAAATCATGGTCCAGAACCGCCTCAAAGTTTCTGCGGGAATCGTGATGCCCAATTGAGGAATATCTCTTTCAAGAAATGTGCGAATAAAATCCTCACGCCATGTCATACTGGAAATGTCGTCATCTGCTAGAAATGATTTGGGGAATCCACCTCTTATCCAGAGGCGGGAACGCTGTTCCGGGCCGACTTCCCGGAGATCGAATCCTGAAAGATCGATAAATCCGATGCGCCCGGCAAGAGATTCCGAGACTCCTTTGACCAGTCCTGGTGATGCGGAGCCCAAAATTAGAAAACGAGCCGGGTTATGGGAACGATCAACCAGGACTCTGAGCAGTTCGAAGACGTCAGGTCGTCGTTGAATTTCATCTATGATGACCAATCCGGAGAATTCCTCGAGGGTTCTCATAGGCGCGGAGAGCCGTCGGAGATCAACAGGATTTTCAAGGATTAATAGGATTGATGAATGATGAAAATGAGGGTTATTGATTGCCTTTCCTCTTGACAGCTAACAAGCAAGAACCATAGGATAGGGATTATTTCCTTAGGAGTGTAGCATGACAAAATCACACAAACTTTTCATCTTTTTGGTTGTTTTTCTGACTCTTTTGATAGGAGACAGTGCTTTCGGTGCACAGGAGACCGAATCACCGGGGAAAAAGGTCCTGACACTGGAGGACTATCCCGAGTGGAAGAGGATTGAATCCGCCTTAATTTCCTCTGACGGGAACTGGGTCTTTTTTGTCTACAGTCCCAACGACGGCGATGCAACCCTTTATGTCAAAAGCCTGGCTTCTGACAAAATCTATGAAATCCCCAATGGCAGGCGGCCGGCATTTTCAAAAGACAGCCGCTGGGCGGCCTATCTTATCGATCTTCCCAAAGAAAAGGCCGATGCGCTGAGGAAGGAAAAGAAACCTGTGCTGAGCAAAGCCGAGCTTCTCAACCTCGAGACAGGAGATAAATATACCGTTGATGGAGCCGGTTCATTTTCTTTTGCGGAAAATTCGAAATATTATGTTGTAAAGAAGGTCAAGACCAACAGCGCCGCCAAACATGCCGGCACCGACCTAATCTTGAGGGATCTGGCTTCGGGAGCCGTAGTCAATATGGGAAATGTCGCTGAATTCGGTTTCAACAAGGAAGGCACACATCTGGCTTTTGCTGTGGATGCGGATAAAAAGGCGGGAAATGGTGTCCAGCTCCGCCAGTTAGCCATTGGCACCATACAGGTGCTGGATTCCGGGGAAGCCAAATACTCTCAGCTGACATGGGATAAAGAGGGAACCTCACTGGCCGTTTTGAAGGGTACGGAGAATGAGGAGTTTGTGCGCAGGGACAATGAGCTGTTTATCTATACGGATATAGGAGGCAAAGAGATAGGTTTAAAATCCTATAATCCGGTGGACGACGACAGTTTCCCCAAAGGATTTGTGGTCAGCGAGCTGGGGAATTTGAGTTGGAGCGAGGATGGCTCCAAGCTTTTCCTGGGAATTAAGGAGCAGGAAAAAAAGGAAAAACCCGGCAAGGAAAAAGTCGCCGATGTCGATGTCTGGCACTGGAAGGATGAACAGATTCAATCTGTCCAGATGATCCGGGCGTCGAGGGACAGGAATTTCACCTTCAATTCCGTCTTTCATATGAAAAATGGGAAGTTTGTCCGGTTGGCGGATGAAGCCATACGTTCCGTGACAACTCCGGGAGACGGGAACTGGGGATTGGGACGTGACAACAAACCCTACATCCTCCGGCTGGATTTAAGCGGAGGCAAAGCCGATTACTACAGGATCAACACGGCAACAGGAGAAAAGATCCTTATCGAAAAGAAAATCGGACGGTCGCTCGGCCAATCCCCGGACGGCCGCTATTTTCTGTATTTGCATGACAAGGAACTGTGGGTGTGCAGCCTCGAAACCGGGGAAAAAACCCATCTGACAAACGGGCAGCCGGGATTTTTTGTAAACGAGGATGACGACCGGCGGAATGACGAGAAGCCTGGTTTCCGTCCGGCGGGTTGGACCAAGGACGGGAAAGCGGTCATTATCTCCCATAAATTTGATCTCTATCTGCTCACACTGGATGGGAAAAGAGTGGAAAATATTACTAAGGAAGTGGGCGAGAAAGAAGAGATCCGGTTCAGATACATCAGGCTCGATCCGGAGGAACGGTTTATCGACACGTCAAAACCTCTT
>CAZEWV010000233.1:0-4881 GCA_964516025.1 uncultured Eubacteriales bacterium | reverse complement strand
TTGTTAAGAACTTCATTGTAGAAAATTATGTTTTAATTTGCAAAAGACATTTTTTATGAATAGTTCAGGCAAGTTGGCCAGGTTGATAATTCGATAATTTATAAAGAGATTATTGTTATTATGAGCTCAATCTCTTGACTTTTTCCTGATGAGGAGAACATAATACCTGGGATGGAAACTGAAGACTTAACCATGCGTGTAGCCGTCTATTACAACAATTCTGATGTCAGATTAGACAAATCCCCTGTGCCCGATATAGGGCCTGGGGAACTCCTTATGAAAGTCCACGCCAGCGGTATCTGCGGCAGTGATGTTTTAGAATGGTACCGGCTCCATAAGGCCCCTCTTGTCCTCGGGCATGAAGTGGCCGGGGAGGTCGTCAAGGTCACGGAGGGCGTGAAGGATTTCAAAGAAGGAGATCGCATTGTTGCCTCCCACCATGTGCCCTGCAACACTTGTTCCTACTGCCTAACCGGGCATCATACAGCCTGTGGTACCCTCCGCAGGACAAATTTTGATCCCGGAGGATTTGCAGAATTTATTCGTCTTCCTGCAATCAATGTGGATAGAGGCACTTTTCACATTCCTGTTGAGCTGTCCTATGAGGAAGCCACCTTTCATGAACCGCTGGGGTGTGTTCTCCGTTCATTCCGCGCGGCACATTTACAGCCCGGGCAGTGTGTTCTTGTGCTCGGTAGTGGGATTGCCGGTTTGCTGATCATTCATCTGGCCAAAATCCTTGGAGCCGGGAAGATTATGGCTGTCGATGTGGCCTCATACCGTTTAGATATGGCAAAAAAATTTGGGGCGGATGTGGCTATGGCTCCATCTCAAAAGACGTCTTCCTATCTGAAAGAGATGAATTCCGGACGATTGGCCGACCTGGTTTTTGTCTCGACAGGAGCGCAGCAGGCCCACTTTCAAGCACTCGAATGTGTTGAGAGAGGAGGAAAAGTGCTCTTTTTTGCCCTTACAGATCCGGACTTCAAACTTCCCGTTTCGATAAATAATCTCTTTGTCAGGAATGACATCACACTCACGACATCCTACGGTGCCAGTCCGTATGACTCATGGCAGGCTCTAGAGCTTATGCGGGCAGCTAGAGTCGATGTTGCGGGGATGATTTCACATAGACTGCCCTTAGCGGAAACAGGAAAAGGTTTCCAACTTGTTATGGATGCTAAAGATTCGATGAAAGTTATCATCGAACCTCAAAAATAAAAAATATTAGAAAAGGAGAAATCCCATGGATTGGGGACTCGAAAACAGACTTTCACAAATCATAAAACCTAAAACCGGCAAGACAGTGATGCTTGCCGTTGATCATGGTTATTTTCTTGGGCCAACGAAGAATTTAGAAGATGCTCAATCGACGATCAAACCTCTTCTATCCTATGCGGATGCCCTGATGCTCACGCGCGGAATACTAAGAACCTCGGTGACTCCAAAGACTTCTGTACCTGTTGTGCTGAGAGTTTCAGGAGGTACGAGCATCATCGGGAATGACCTGTCCAATGAGGGAATCACAACGTCTATGGAGGAGGCCGTTCGATTGAATGCTGCAGCTGTGGCCCTCTCCATTTTTGTAGGCTCAGAATATGAACACCAAACTTTGGACAACCTCGCATTTCTTGTCGACTCGGGACAGGGCCTAGGAATTCCCGTGCTTGCTGTAACGGCTGTAGGCAAGGAATTGGGGAAAAGAGATGCCAGATTCTTGGCACTGTCCTGTCGAATTGCGGCCGAACTTGGAGCGAGTTTTGTAAAGACGTACTACTGTGATGAGTTCGAAAAAGTTGTTGAGAGCTGTCCCGTTCCCGTTGTCATCGCAGGCGGGCCGAAATTAGAGACCGAATTGGATGCTTTTCAAATGGCTTATGATGCCATTCAAAGAGGTGCTTCCGGTGTTGATATGGGTAGGAATATCTGGCAAAATCCCCATCCCATTGGGATGATCAAAGCCATAAGAGCGGTCGTGCATAAAAAAGCCAGCCCACAAGAAGCCCTTGAGGTTTACAATAAGAACAAGTAATAAACTTCGACGTCTTCAGAATCATAGAGAAATTTTCCAGAGAGAAAAAAATGAAAATTGCCTTAGTTCAACAGCATGCCACTGAGAGTGTAGAAAACAATCTCAACCGTGGAATAGAAAATTTCCGCCGGGCAGCAGAATCCGGTGCCGAAATTATCGCTTTTGCCGAATTGGCCTTTCTCCCTTTTTTGCCTCAATTCCAGGCAGGTCCGGATTCCACAAAACGGGCCGAACCCATTCCAGGGCCTACAACTCAAGTATTTTCAGAACTGGCAAAAGAGTATGGTGTTGTTTGCGTTATCAATCTTTTTGAAACGGATGGAGAGAGGACATTTGATGCCTCTCCGGTTTTCGATGCTGATGGATCTTTACTCGGTGTCACCAGGATGGCGCATATCATGGAGGGGCCTGGTTTCCATGAAAGAGGGTATTATACTCCAGGAGAGAATGAGCAATTTGTCTACAATACGAAAAAAGGCCGCATCGGCGTGGCCATCTGTTATGACCGCCATTTTCCTGAGTACATGCGAAAACTGGCTCTTCAGGGAGCGGAACTTGTGATTGTCCCTCAGGCAGGGGCTGTCGGAGAATGGCCGAATGGAATATTTGAAGCCGAACTCCAGGTGGCCGCATTTCAAAATGGATATTTTGCAGCCCTTGTCAATAGGGTGGGCAAAGAAGAGGTGGTACATTTTTCTGGCGAGTCCTATGTCGTTGATCCATTGGGACGTGTGATTGTTCAGGCTCCGCAGGGAGAAGATTTTTTACTTTATGCCGAGTGTGATTTAACAAAAATTGTTGAATGTCCGGCGAAGAAATATTTCCTAAAAGATAGACGGCCGGATTTTTATAAGACAAAAAAATTTTTCGATTGATTTTTTTGTTATAATAAGATAAAAAAGAGGACTTTAACGAGGACATCAATAATGGAAAGCTGGTTCGTACTTAACACAAAGCCCAAGAAGGAATATCAGGTTGAAAGACTGTTCACTGAGGGAGGAATCCGGGTCTATTTTCCCAAGTATCTGCATGAGAAGAAGGTCAAGCCGTTTTTTCCAGGATACGGATTTATCTATTTTGATTTTCCTAATCAGTACCAGCTTGTTCGGTACACCCGCGGGGTGAAAAGAGTTATCGGACATGATGTAGGCCCTATTCCCCTCGCGAGCGAAATTGTCGAACAAATCAAAAGCAGAGAGTTAGAAGGTTATATAGAACTCAACAAATTCGGAATAAATCCTGAAATTGGTGATGAAATCGAAGTCATGGAAGGCCCATTAAAAGGATTGCGTGGCCTATTCCATAGAGAGCTTACGGACAAAGAACGTGTTCTCATACTTCTTAATTATGTCTCATACCAGGGACAACTGATCATTGAAAAGAAAAAATTAAGAAAAGTTTTGAAATAATGTGGGGGGGAATTCATGAATATTCCGATGTTGGATCTGAAAGCCCAGTACGAGAGCATCAAGGACGAGGTCAACCAAAAAGTTCTCGACACCCTTTCTTCTCAGAGGTTTATTTTAGGGCCTGAGGTGGAGGCGCTCGAACAGGAGTTAGCTGAATACAGCGGGACAGAGTTTGCCTGTGGAGTGTCTTCCGGATCGGATGCACTCATTATTGCCCTGATGACTTTGGGTATACGTCAGGGAGATTATGTTGTCACAACACCTTTTACATTTTTTGCTACAGCCGGCGCTATCGTTCGCGTAGGCGCCAAACCTGTCTTCTGTGATATTCAAGAAGAGACTTTTAATATCGATCCCAATAGTCTGCGGGAAGTACTCCACTCAAGGTTCGGGGATGGAGATCAAAATCTGAAGGCAGTTATTCCCATCCATCTTTATGGTCAGTGTGTCGATATGACAGGCATTTTAGAAGTGGCTGAAAAATATAACCTCCATGTCGTGGAAGATGCCGCTCAGGCTGTCGGCGCCGAATACCCAGCCCTTGAAGGTGTAAAAAGGGCCTGTGCCATGGGGCATTTAGGAATCCTTTCCTTTTTTCCATCAAAGAATCTGGGTGGTTATGGCGATGGAGGAATGGTTTTGACTAGTGATGAGGAGTTGGGCCGAAGGTTGAAGCTTCTGCGAACTCACGGCTCTAAAAACAAGTATTTTTATGACACCATTGGTGGAAACTTCAGGTTGGATGCTTTGCAAGCGGCCATTCTTCGTGTCAAGCTCAAACATTTAAACGGATGGCACGAAGCACGCATGCAAAATGCCCTTTACTATGACCGGAAAATTATTGAATCGGGTCTCGTTGAAAATGGCAGTGTCAAGATTCCCGCTACTGTCTATAAAAATTCAAATGTTCGGCATTATCATATCTATAACCAGTATGTCATCAGAGCTAACAAAAGGAATGAACTGCAGGAATTCTTAAAGTCAAAAGGAGTGCCAACTGCGATTTATTATCCCCTTCCTCTGCATTTACAGGAATGCTTTTCTAATTTGGGTTATAAAAAAGGGGATTTTCCTGTTTCTGAAAGAGCGGCCGATGAGGTGTTAGCCCTTCCCATCTATCCCGAGCTGCACAAAGATCAACTGGAGTATGTTGTCTCTACGATAGAGGAATTCTATCGGGCATAATCCACTGATTTGAAAGTGGTTTTTCCCTCCCTCACATTTATTTGCGGAATTTCTTGATGAACTCCTCTACCTCGGTAACCCCTCCTTGGTAGATGAGATATCCATTGTAGGGTTCTCTCTCTGTGATATCATCATGGATCGGTGTCAGCATGATGTCCTTCACTTCGTCCAAGTCCGACGTTTGACCCAGGGCCCACCCTAATTTGATATAGGCCACTTCCGGAAGCATGTTTTGTGCTGAGATGACTCCTTTTG
>CAZEWV010000232.1:0-4886 GCA_964516025.1 uncultured Eubacteriales bacterium | reverse complement strand
CGACTTTCTCAACATCGACACATTTTATTCCTCACCCTTAAATGTCGGTCAAGGGTGGATCAAAACATCACACGGGAGGCTGCCTGTTCCGCCTCCTGCCGTCGCCGAACTCCTCAAAGGCATCCCCGTGTATTCAGCATGGGCCAAAGAAGAACTGGTCACGCCCACCGGAGCGGCAATTGTGGCGACTCTTGTCAAGACATTCATATCGTTTCCCGAAATGAACTATGAAAAAATTGGCTATGGAGCCGGAAGCAAAGACTTCCCGGGAATCCCAAACATTCTTCGTGTCTTTCTCGGAAAAAAGGAACAGTTTAAGGCCGCCAAAAAAGTCTACACCATCGAGGCTAACATCGATGACAGCACCCCTCAAATACTGGCCGGATACTTTGAAAAGGCATTTAAATTGGGGGCATTGGACGTCTCTCTCACACCCGTCGTTATGAAAAAAAACAGGCTGGCCACCAAGCTTTCAGTTATGATCGAGGCCGACAAAATGGACTCGCTCATAAATTCGATCTTTGAGGAGACGAGCTCGATTGGAGTCAGATTTTATCCTGTTGAAAGACGAGTTCTTGAACGCAATTTAACAAAAATAAAAGTACTGGGCGAAGACATCACAGTAAAAACCGCTTGCCTTGAGGGCAAGGAAGTCCATGCACTACCCGAATATGAGGACTGCAAAAAAGCCGCCATAAAAAACAAAATACCGGTTAAAAAAGTTTATGAGATGGCACAAACAGAATTTGCTCGAGGAAAACGCAAACCTCGATCCAATAAATGAGGAGAGAAAAAAGTGGATTCAAAAAAAATTGAGGCGGGCATAAAACTCATTTTAGAAGGAGTGGGAGAGGACACCCAAAGAGCCGGCCTGCAGGGTACACCCAAAAGAGTGGCCGCCATGTTTTCTCAAATTTTTGGCGGAAAGGATGAGGATCCAGCGCATGAACTTCTGCCTATGGACGGCGAGAAACATGATGAAATGGTTTTGATTAAAAATATCCCCCTCTATTCAATGTGCGAACACCACATGCTCCCTTTTGCGGGAGTGGCTCATGTGGCCTATATTCCTAAAGGCGGACGAATTGTCGGTCTGAGCAAGATCGCCAAGGTTGTGGATATATATTCCCGGAGACTTCAGGTGCAGGAACGGCTTACTAAACAAATTGCCGATCTTATTGAGACCAGGCTAAAACCCTTAGGAGTTCTGGTTGTCATCGAGGCTGAACACATGTGCATGTCCATGAGAGGAGCCAATAAACCGAAGTCATTGACGATCACATCAGCCGTCCGAGGTTCATTTAGAACGTCAAGTGCCACGCGTGCAGAAGCCATGACCTTAATCAGAGGAGGAGTTGGCAGTGGAAGAGAGACCTAAGAAAACATTCTATATCACAACGCCCATCTATTATGTGAATGATATCCCTCACATAGGACATGCCTACACAACCATCATTACAGATGTCATCACACGCTTCAAAAAATTGGCTGGTTACGAGGTCTTTTTTCTCACCGGAACAGATGAACACGGACAAAAAGTAGAAAAATCATCCCAGGAAAAGGGATTGACACCCATTGAACTGGCTGACAAAATGGTGATCCATTTCCAGGAACTCTGGAAAGCACTCAATATATCATACGACTATTTCATCCGCACCACACAGCCCATCCACGAAAAAGGTGTCCAAAAGATTTTTCAAAAACTAAAAGACAAGGGAGATATATATAAAGGAACATATGAAGGGTATTACTGCATTTCTGACGAAAATTTCTTGTCAGATGATGTTCCGATTGAAAAGGAAGGTCACAAAATATGCCCGGACTGTGGAAAAGAGTGCAGCCTTGTTTCGGAAGAATGTTACTTTTTTAAGCTTTCAGCATATCAAAATCGTCTCCTCAAATTTTATGCTCAACATCCTGATTTCGTAAGACCCCACAGTCGGATGAATGAAGTGGTCAGTTTCGTCAAGCAGGGGCTAAAAGATCTCAGCATCACGCGGACTACGGTGAAATGGGCCATCCAGGTCCCGGATGATCCCGAGCACACCATCTATGTCTGGTTTGATGCCTTAAATAACTATCTGACAGCAATTGGGTACGACTGGAATCTGGAACTCTATGAGAAATTCTGGCCTGCAGATGTTCACTTCATAGGGAAGGACATCCTCCGTTTCCATGCGATTTTCTGGCCGGCTTTCCTCATGGCTTCCGGATTTCCTCTTCCAAAGATCGTTTTTGGTCACGGATGGTGGCTCAAAGATGATACAAAAATGTCCAAATCCAAGGGCAATGTCCTCGATCCGCATGTGATATTAAAGGTATTCGGATCCGATCCACTCCGTTATTTTCTCCTCCGAGAGATACCCATCGGGCTGGACGGGAATTTTTCACATGAAGCTTTTCTTCACAGGGTTAACTCAGACCTGGCTAATGATCTGGGCAACCTCGTACAGAGAACCCTGACAATGATTTTTAACTATTTTGGCGGACGTATCGATAATATGGATGAAGAGCAAAAAGAGGATGAGGCTCTGAGATTGGAATTTGATTCCTTGAAGGACCGTGTCATAGATCACTACGAAAAATATAATTTAAACAAAGCTCTGGAAGAGATCTGGGGATATTTGAATCGGGTCAATAAGTATCTGGCCGAAAACGAGCCTTGGAAGATTGCAAAAGATGTCACACAAAAGAAAAGGCTGGGAAGAATTCTCTATCAAGCCTCCGCATCCTTAAGAGCTATCTGCCCTCTTATTTTTCCCGTGATGCCGGAATCCACAGAAAAAATCTGGAGTCTTCTCGGCGAAGAACAATCCATAGAAAAAACAAGATTGTCTCGGTTCGAATATAAAGATTTTCAATTGGATGGCAACCTTCTCAAACCGGAACCCCTCTTTCCTAGGGTCAAACTCGAGGACTTTTTAAAAGAAGAAGATGCCCGGCCATCATCAATACAGAAGGAGGACAAAATGGAACAAATTTCTTTTGACGATTTCAAAAAAATGGATTTCCGTGTGGGAGAAATCCTAAAAGTCGAACACATCGAAGGAACAGACAAGCTTTTGAAAATTGATGTCAATATCGGAACAGAGACACGACAGATGGTGTCAGGTATCGCTGACACATATTCTCCGGATGACCTGATCGGCAAAAAGATCGTGGTCATAGTCAACCTTAAACCTGCCGTGATCCGGGGTGTGGAATCACAGGCTATGCTCCTTGCTGCCGAAGTTTCCGGAAAAGCCGACCTTCCCTTCTTTCTCACTGATATCCCTGCCGGATCAAAAGTCCGCTGAAAATGATATGAGAAGGAGATCGTTTTTTGGGCGCTTTCTGGGAGGCCTTGTGGGCTTTCACGCCGGCCTCTCCTCCGGAAGAAGCCGTTTGACCTTTAACTCTGTTTCAAGTCAAAACAACACCGAATCTGATATCCTGGTCAAAGTGCTGGGAACGGCTCAGGACGGAGGGATTCCTCAAATCGGATGTTACTGTCCAAACTGCAAGAAAGCCAGGATAGACCCTCGCTTCTCCCGCCTTATTTCCTCTCTCGCCATATTGGACTTGGGGAATAATAAGGCCTATATTATCGATACCACTCCTGATTTGAGAATTCAATACGACAAGATTCACGAACGATTGGGAAGGGAAAAAACAGGGGAAAAAAATGTCCCCGATGGGATCCTCCTGACACACGCCCATATCGGGCACTATACGGGATTGATATTCTACGGATACGAATCTTTATCAACCCAAAACCTTCCCGTATACTGCTCCAAGCAAATGGGGAGTTTTCTCTCGAGTAACGGGCCATGGGATCAGCTCGTTCGCATGAAGAATATTTCTCTTCGATATTTTAATCTCGACAAAAAAGAGAACATCACAGAAAATGTTTCTGTAATTCCTTTCCATGTCCCTCACCGCAATGAATACACAGACACGCTTGGTCTAAAAATTATCGGGCCAAAAAAAAGTCTGCTCTACATCCCTGATATTCAAAGTTGGAGTGGATGGAATCGATCCATCAAAGAAGAAGTCGAAAAAACAGACATCGCAATTTTGGACGGGACATTTTTCAGCCCAGAAGAACTCCCGGGGAGAGACCTGACAAAAATTGGTCATCCCTTTATCACCACTTCCCTCAAAATTTTGAAGGACACTGTCCGATCCGGGGGAAAAAAAGTCCTTTTTACGCACCTCAATCACACCAACCTTGCGCTCCATCCTGAGGGGGAAGAAAGGAGAACTGTTTTTGAGGCTGGATGCGGCATCGCATCCGAGGGGATGGAATTCTTTCTTTGAGAGAAGAGTTAATCCAAGTATTTTTCAAACAAAGAGACTGGAAGGGCCCCTTCTCGCAGAATCTTGACTGTTCCTGTTGAAATATCGATTACCGTCGATGGCTGAAAGCCCGGAGTCTGACCCCCATCTACAATCAGGTTAATTTTTCCGGAAAAATCTTCACGGACACAAAAAGGATCTCTGGTTTCTCCCCTATTAGAGAGATTGGCACTTGTCGCGGTGACAGGAAAACCGGCATGCCGCACCAGGGCTCTCAACCAATCAAAATCCGGATATCTCACACCTATCGATTTGAAATGACCTACAAGCACTTCCGGCAGTTTCTCTGAAGCCCGGAAGACCATCGTGAGAAGCCCGGGCCAGAACTCGCTTGAGAGAGACTTGAAAATTGGAGGGAGATCCTCGACAAGTTCCTCGAGTTCGGTCAAGTCCGAAATGATTACGGAAAGAGGTTTGGAGAGATCTCTCTCTTTTAACTTATAAACTTTCCGGACAGCATTCTCTGAAAAACAGTTGACCCCTAGGCCATAAAAAGTGTCGGTGGGATAGGCCAAAACACCATCTTTTTTTAATACAGATTTTATCAA
>CAZEWV010000231.1:0-4905 GCA_964516025.1 uncultured Eubacteriales bacterium | reverse complement strand
AGGCTGGCTGTTAAGGGGTTAATAAGCAAAAGGGGGTTTTTGAAGGGAACCTGCCCAGCCAGCACAACAGGTCTAAAACAACATTACCACATAATTTTATGAAAATCAATACTAAATTGATAAGTTTTAGCGATTTTTTTATTTTTTTTTTATTTTCGGTTATGAATCATGCGATTTGAGTGAGTTCATCTCTTTTTTTTATCATTGATTTGCTCCGGCAAGCTCTATTATAAAGGGTTGAAATTTGAGTTGAAAAATTTGTCTATAAATTTAAATAATTCAGGACAGCATGGATGTTTAGAGATCTTCGGGAGTCAGATCGTCGTAACATTCGAATGGAATTTTCATTTCTTCTGCGAGGGCCTTGAGTTCTCCGAGATGATCTCCCAGAACAGTCATCGGATGATTTGTTGTGATGTGCCATTCGATCCGGCCGCAGAGTTTGAGATACCAGTGAGGCCAATCCGGGCTGCAGCGCGAAGAGCGTTCTCTCCAGACTTCTTCAGTAGGGACATCGGTAACGCCTCGTCCGGCGCACAAGGAGAGCTGATGATTTCTGTAAAAAAATCGGGCCCATGTGACAACTCCTGGAATACGGACAACGACTGAACTTGTTCCTCCGCCTTTTTTGAAATAGAGATTGGTCTGGCGTTCCGACCAAGCTCCTTCGAGAGACTTATGGCTTCCGTGGGCAAAATAGGGGGCGAGTGCTCCTGAGTTGACAAACCAGTACAATCGTTTTTCTGTGTCCCAGTATCTGAGGTCATTGAATCCTATTGGTTCCCCATTATTTAGAAGCTTTAAGACCTGCATGGTTATGGCGGCACCGTCATCGGCCTCTGTGGCCGCGACCACGGTCTGTCCATCGGATTCCGGTCGGAGCCTATTATTTAAAATTCCGAGGGTAAGATCAGTAGCCGGGTAGTGTTCGATCCAGTCCAGTTGATCCTGGACGCCCAGGAAATCCAGACCGAATTGGTCTTTTAGCTCCAAGAGTGCAAAATAGACTTTCATCTGGAAGAGAACCATGTCCTTCGTTAAGTGCTGAACCGGATTTTGACCTAGACGAATGTCCATGCCCTTTTCCTGAAGAAATCGTAAGGCCATTTCGGCTCTCTCGTTTTTGATCTTTTCCGTCATTTTGAGAAGACGGAGTCCATCAAATCCCTCGCGTGAGATTCCAAAATGCTTTAAAAAATCGGCTTCGGAAATTTTGTTCCACATCTGCATGGATCGGGGGCCAACGGCTCCGTAAATTTTTCCTTTTAACTGCCGGATCACTTTTTGAGCATTTATTCGGTCTTCTGGAGAAGGAGTGACAGGAATTGGATTGTAATGCGGAGGACGGAGGTCTCCATTTTCGAGAAAGCTTTCAAGAGCATCTGTGTAATTTTGTTGATCGTCGAATTTCTCTATGAACAGGCGGCTCGTAGGGATGCCCATGTGTTCTGTCCCCGATGCAGTGGCGAGAAGTCCAACGTTTCCGGGATAATCCGGGATGGAACTTCCCAGCATCAATTTTGGGATGTCACGGGGAAGCTGCCACATTGGGCTGACGGAAAAATCGGGGTAGGCCCATCCGGACATAAAATTGATGAATCGATCCCCTTTGGCCTTTTGAATAACCTGCATTCCCTGAGAGACGCTCGTAATTGGCAAATCGGGATTGAGCACATTGGCTGTCCAGCCGCATTTTTTAATGACTTGAATGACATGTTTCAGCTGAAACATCGCCGTTGGCCATATTTCCTCGTTCGGGTCTTTACGGCTGTCCAAAGGCAAGTATATATCGACAGTTTTATTCATTTTATTGAGTGTGATTGAAATTCGGGGGTAAGGGTGTGCCAGAGTGAGTTGAATCTTTCCTGGAGATACTCGTAACGAGGGAAGGTTTCCGGTTCGGGCTCGATGATTTTTTGGTCTCTTTTAACGATGGAGTCCGTCAAGTCTTTGATGTGGATAGACTCTCTTTGAGTGTGCAAAGAATAACTCCAAATAGACTGAATGGCGGCTCCAAATGCCGCCGCCTCTTTCTCGAGGAGTGTCACAACCGGAGTTTGAAAGATGTTGGCAACAATTTGAAGCCAAAGCCGGTTTTCGGATCCTCCTCCAGTGGCTCTGATCTCTTCAGGATTTAATCCGAGAGACCGCATCCGGGCAAATCCATATCCTAAGTTGAAAATGGTTCCTTCTAAAACAGCTCGTGCCATATAAGATGAATCAAAAGTGTCTTTGTCTAATCCAAAAAAAACACCTTTGGCGGAGGGGATGGCCGGGACTCGTTCTCCATCAATAAACGGTAGAAAGAGAAGATCTTTTGCTCCTGCCGGTGTAGAAGAAGCGAGAACTTCCAGTTCTTCGTTTGTCAGATTGAAAAGTATTTTGAGATGTTCAGTGGTGTTTGTGACATTCATGGTGCACAAAAGCGGCAGCCATCCGCCTGAACTGCTGCAAAATGCGGCAATCTCACCTTCGGAATCGATGACCGGTGTATCGGAAAAAGAGTAGATGGTTCCCGATGTTCCCAAACTCAGAGTGACGACTCCGGGAAATACATTTCCAGTGCCAATGGCTCCCATCATATTGTCTCCACCTCCACTGGAAACCAAAATGCTGCCAAATCCAAAACGCAGAGCGAATTCTTTTTTCATCTGCCCAATTGGTTCTGAAGGATGGGACAATGGAGGAAGATGTTGATCTAAATCAGAATCCACAGCAGAGACAGCCTCAGGGTGCCATTGGAGCTTCCGGATGTCCATAAGCCCTGTTCCGGAGGCATCCCCGTATTCCATATGTTTCTCTCCGGTCAGAGCATAGTTGAGATAATTATGGGGGAGGAGAACAGTGGACAGTCTGTCATAATTCTCCGGTTCATGTTTCTTTAACCAGAGTATTTTTGATGCCGTGTAGCCGACTGCCAGGTTGATCCCGAGTTTTGAGATGTACTGTTTTTGACCGCCCATTGTATCCAAAAGACATCCGGTCTCTTTAACCGAAGATGTATCGTTCCAAAGCTTGGCGGGCCGGATGGGATGCCCTTTTTTATCTAAAGGCACGAATCCGTGCTGTTGACCTGAGATACCCAGACAGACGACTTTTTTGGCATCGATTTTGGCTTCCTTTAAGGCATCCTTCAATGCTTTTTCTAAAGCCTCAAGCCAGACATGTGGTTCCTGTTCGCTTTCTCCGGGATTTAGTCCCTTTATAGACACATGAGGTGCATAACCTTTTCCTAAAACTTTCCCGGAGAAATTGATGATGAGTGTTTTTGTTCCCTGTGTTCCGGAATCCACTCCGATCGCGTACATTTTGCCTGTTCTTTGGCAGAAGTATATCACTCAAGTTTTAAGTGATCAACTTTATTGAAAAAAATGAAAAAAAAAGAAAAAAAATATTGACCTTTTTTCATATTGTGCTATAATAATATTAATTTCTTGCTATGCTGGCTGGGCAAGATAAATTTCCCTCCTTCATATCCCTTTTGCTTATTTTCCCCAATTAAAACAGCCAGCACTTTCCTTCCCCCACATGGGCAAAAATGTCTTTTCGGAGGACGGCAGATTTATTAGACGATTGAATTTATAAGGGGGGTCTTGAGAGCTTGTTGCAGACACTATGAAAGTAGAAAAAAGAATCTGGAATCGGACTTTTATCATAGCCCTTTTAGGATTTTTTTCCCTGTTTATGAGCATTACTCTTTTCTTTATCTTTCCCCTGTTCTTTGAACAGTTTGGAGCATCGAAAAGTCGGATCGGGTGGATTATGGGGATTCACAGTCTCACGGCCATCATCATCCGGCCTCTATTCGGCCGGCGGATCGACACAAAAGGAAGAAAAAGAATATCGCTGGCCGGAATCGCTTCTTTGATCCTTATTATGCCCTTGTTTCATTTCATCCAGGATGCAGGCGCTCTCCCTCTGATCTTAAGAGCATTGACCGGGCTCGGATGGGGGATCAGTATAATGGCGACCATGACGATTTGCTCCGATTTAGCCCCTGTGAACCGGCTCGCTCAATCCATGGGGATTATTGGCGTTGCGGGGCTTATTTCTGTAGCCTTAGGGCCTTTGATCGGAGAGGAAATTGTCAACAAGTTTGGCTTTGGAGGAATATTTAACGCCAGCCTCTTCTTTCTTATTATCTCCTTCTTCTGCATGCTTATAACAAAGGAAACCATCAATCTGAATAATGGGAATTCCATCCAATCCTCAAAAACTAGGTTGAATATTTCTGTTTTTTCACTTGTTCTTGTCGCCTCTTTACCAATCGCTCATGGTGCAGTTAGGGGTTCCGTTGTGTATTTTATTGCCCTGTTTGGAAAGTCCATCTCCTTTGATCGGATCGGTCCATTTTTTGTGGCCTTTTCCGCAGCCGCTATTTTGACTCGTTTTTTGCTGGGAGGTCTTTCGGATAAATACGGACGCAAGCAGGTTCTTCTCCCTAGTGTGCTGTTGATCGGTTTAAATCTGATTGTGATTTCTCAAGTCAATTCTTTCTGGTTATTTGTCCTCACAGGGTTTATTGGAGGATTAGGTCAGGGATTAATCTTTCCGGCATTGAGCACTTACACTATCGAAATTTTTGGACGACAGAATAAAGGGTTGGCTATCGGTCTATACCAAACGTTTTTTGATGTTGGAATGGGATTTGGATCTGCATTTTTTGGATGGATTTCAGACTTGAGCGGGTACCGCCATATGTACTTATCTGCCGCAGTATTTATTATAGCGATTGGAGTGGTGTTTATCTGGAAAGCCCCCCAGTCCTCCTCTATCTCCTGATGCGTTCAAATCCCGAGATACAGACGAATTCGAGCTGATCATCTTTTTCAAGCTCATCAAACAAAAGATTCAATCCTAAATTATCACTGGAAATATGGCCGGCGATGATGACATTCAAGTTAG
>CAZEWV010000230.1:1867-4927 GCA_964516025.1 uncultured Eubacteriales bacterium | reverse complement strand
TGCGATCGTTCGTGATAAACTTCATACGTCGACGCCTCGCATCTGTGGCATTCTCGACCCGTGAATAATTCAAGTTAAATAATGGCAAAATCAAGGGTAGTCATCATTCGAAGCCATAGGACTCAAGGTCCATGGGGCCCTGTTCCTCCCCCACAGATTAAAACAATGTTAATCCGAGGTTTTTCTCTCCTAACGGATCAAAAACAAACGGCAGAAAGTCTCAGGACCATCTTTCGTGAGGGAGAAAAAATCGGAATCAAAATCAACACACTTGGAGGAAAAAAGATATCCACAAAACCGGAAACCTCACTGGCACTGGCTGAAACTCTGATTTTGGGCGGACATCAAAAGAAAAACATCATTTTATGGGACCGGACAAACCGAGAGCTAAAAGAAGCCGGATATCGTCTTAATACCAATGGAAACGGTTTTAGAATATTCGGGACCGATACAAATGGAATCCAATATGGGACTCAACTCGTCTCTCATCTCAACATTGGCAGCCTGTTTTCAAACATCCAGACACGACATATTCAATCCTCTATCAGTTTGGCTATCCTCAAAGACCACGGACTCGCCGGAGTTACGGGAGGAATGAAGAACTATTATGGATCCGTTCACAATCCAAACAAATATCACGATTTCAACTGCAATCCTTTTGTAGCGGAAATCTTCGATAGTGCGCCGATTAAAAAAAAACATAAAGTAACCATTCTAGATGCCTTAACCGTTCAGTACCACAGAGGGCCGTCCTATCATGCCCAATGGGCAGATAATTATGGAGCCTTCATTTTCAGTTTCGATCCGGTTGCCGCTGATTATGTCGGCTGGAAGATTATTGAAAAATTGAGAGCCGAAAAAGGCCTGCCCTCCTTGGAAGAAGAACAAAGAGAACCTGCCTATCTAAAGACGGCGGCTAGGATGGGATTGGGACAAAACTCGGAAGATGGAATAACAATCATTGAAGAAGAAATTTAAGATGCATACGGGGATTAATACCTTAGAATAACCATGAAGAGACGACAATTTTTCAGGATCATGGGAGGAGGCACGGGAGCCGTTGCTTGTTCCGGTATGTCCTCATTTCTTTCCGACCTATATGCCTTTCAAGAAACAGCCAACTTGTCCCAGGTTGAAGCTTGGTTTTATAAAAAACTGGAGGACCGGGAAATCGAATGCGAATTGTGCCCTCGGGCCTGCAGGCTGGGTGATAAAGAACGCGGGTACTGCGGAGTCCGGGAAAATAGTGGAGGGACCTACTACACTTTGGTTTATGGTAAAGCCTGTTCACTGAACGTTGATCCCATCGAAAAAAAGCCGTTCTTCCACTTTCTTCCAGGCCAGAGCGCTCTCTCTATCGCTACTGCCGGATGCAATGTCAACTGTAAATTCTGCCAAAACTGGGAGATCTCACAAGTACGGCCTGAGCAAATCCGTCATTTCGACCTCCCTCCCGCTTCTGTGGCCATCAATGCAAAAAAATACAATAGCCCCATCATCGCTTACACATATTCTGAACCTGTCATATTTTTTGAATACATGGTGGATACCGCAAAAGAGGCAATTAAAAAAAACATCCGGAATGTCGTTATCACAGGAGGACATATCAGTCAGGAACCTCTCCAAGAATTGGTGGAAGTTGTAGATGGGATAAAAGTGGATTTAAAGGCTTTTTCTCAGGAGTTTTATACAAAATATGTGAGAGGAGAACTGGAACCTGTCCTGGAGGCGATCAAAACTATCGCCAAAAGCAATGTTTGGCTGGAAATCGTCTACCTAGTCATCCCCACCTTGAATGACAGCCATGACGAAATCAGGCAATTGAGCCGATGGTTGAAGACAGAAATCGGGCACGATATCCCTATCCATTTCTCCCGGTTCCATCCGATGTACCTCATGAAGAATCTGCCTCCTACACCTCTTTCAACGCTTTTCCGCATCCGTGATACGGCAATGGAGGAAGGGCTGCACTATGTTTATATCGGTAATGTCCCCGGCCATGCGGCTGAAAATACATTTTGTCCGAATTGTCAAAACATCGTCATCCAACGTCACGGCTATGAGATAAAGAAAATAGAGCTCGCCAAAGGGCATTGTAATTTCTGCAGAAATCCAATTCCCGGTATATGGTCTTAGTTTTTTGGAAAAATTGAAAAAAATTGTCCCCCCTTTCCTTCTGGGATTTACCGCCCTAGCCTTCCAGATTATCCTGATGAGAGAATTTGTTGTCCATTTTTTCGGGAATGAAATCACATTTGGTCTCATCCTGGGAACCTGGCTTCTATGGGGTGGGTTAGGCAGCATTGTAGCGTCTAAGATAAAATTCAACCCCAATAGATTACTTTTCCTCCATCATCTTCTTATCATTTTGTTTGCGCTCTGCCTTGTTGGTCTTCGGTTTTCCCGTTTTGTGTTAAATTCCCTTCCTGGAGAATTAACAGGAACAATTCCTATATTATCCATGGCTCTCTTTTTATCCTTCTTTACCGGATTTCCTTTAGGCCTTCTTTTCGTCTTCAATATTCATTATTCAAAAGGACATCTCGCCCAAGTTTACATCCTTGAATCTTTAGGATCGGCCGCAGCCGGACTCTGTATCAATTTTCTTCTCATACCCTTTTTTTCAAATTGGCAGATTGTTTCCATCTTAGGAGTTTTCATAGCATTAACTTTTTTCATTTCCAGTCGAAAATTGAGATCGATCCCCCTTTTTTTGGCTACGGCAGTTGTGATGGCCGCACTTTGGACGACAGATATTCCAAGCCAGAAAACCTACTGGACCCCCCTATCTTTAATCGAAAGCAAGGACACCGTGTATGGAACCTTACATGTTCTAGAAACTGAGGAACAGATTTCCTTGTATTGTAACGGTGTCCCAATCTATACCTACCCGGACCTAGCCTCAGCGGAAGAATTAACTCACTTCGCTCTCCTTAATAATCCGGGCGCAGAAAATGTCCTTTTGATCGGAGGAGGATCAGGGGAAGAATTAAGGCAAATCCTTAAGTATCCTCATACACAAGTGGATTGTGTGGAGCTGAATCAGGAAATTATTCGAAT
>CAZEWV010000230.1:0-1767 GCA_964516025.1 uncultured Eubacteriales bacterium | reverse complement strand
TCTTTATACCACACATTAAAAAGTGTTTTTTCTGCCGTTGAGATCATTCCCGGAGATACAAACATTTTCCTGGCATCTTCCCTCTTTCCTCCTCTTGATGCCGAAACCCTGTCAGAAGGCATCCGCTCTTTAAATCTCAACAACACTTTCGTTAGTCCAGAACTCCTTCAATCACGCTTAAATCCACTGCGTGTCAGCACATTAAAAGACACGATTTTATCAGGGGAAAAAAATTTGAATCAAGACCTGGCTCCCATCAGTTATTTTTTCAACTCCGTTCTCTGGAGCAAACAGTTCAAGTCATTTGAATCCAAATTTTTCTCCTGGCTTTCCCGCCTGTCCTCTTTTTGGCTTTTGGACTTCCCTTTAATCCTTTTCATATTAATCCTTATTGTTCTGGGCTTGAAGAGGCGACAACATTCAACATACTACCTCACCCCTCTTGTTGTTATGGGATTGTCAACTCTTATTGTAGAGATTATCGCCATCATTCGCTTTCAAACAGTTCACGGTTTGCTTTACCAAAAGATATCTCTACTTTTTGCATCTTTTATGATAGGTCTTTTTTTCGGAGCCATCATTGGGCAAAAATTAAAGGTCCTTTTTAGTCATATGATCCAAATCCAGTTCGGGCTCATTCTCCTTATCACGATCTCAATTTTTCTTTTACAAAAAAGTCCACCCGAAATTGCGTTTTTTGTCTTCCTGTTTCTTCTTGGTCTCTTCAATGGTGAACTGTTCGTTGTGTCCAATCAATTGTATTTTAGAAAAAAAAAGAACTATGGATTGGGATACGGTTTAGATTTGATGGGATCTTTTTTTGGCGCCATTACAACGTCAACTATCCTCATCCCTCTTTTAGGGCTTCCGCTTCTCCTCAGATATGTTCTTCTCCTCAACTCTTTCTGCCTGCTCTTTATTATTTGGGGTTTTCTAAAAGGACTCCGCTAGCCTGGACAGGATGTTTGTCATTACGAGGAATGAAATGACGAAGTAATCTCATTTGCATGAGATTGCCACGTCGCTTTGCTTCTCGCAACGAACGATCGCAGAGAGTGTGGTGACCTCATAATGCTTCCGCAGAGACATGAGATTGCCACGCTACGCTCGCAATGAATTGCAAAAAAATAAAAGATTTTAATAGTTATTTTTGGAATAAATAGAGAGTAAATCTCTTCATTTTTTATCCTTTTTTTATCTTCAATTATTTAGTTGAATTTTCTTGACAGCGGGATTGAATGTGCTATACTGTAATGTATTTTTAATCTATTATAAATCCTATAATTACAGTATGTTATAAGAAATTTTATCAAAAAGAGACGCACTCATGAGAGTTAATATCTCCAAGAATAAAATTAAAGATCCTTTCGTTTTAAAAGTCCAAGAGTTGAGCGGCCAAAATCTTCTCGCATGCTACCAATGCGGCAAATGTTCGGCAGGTTGTCCCGCGATTTCCCAAATGGATATCCTTCCCAATCAAATCATCCGTTTCGCTCAACTCGGATTTAAAGACGAACTTCTTGAATCCCGGGCAATTTGGATCTGTGAGTCATGCTTTATGTGCAATTCTCGATGTCCAAAGGGAATCAATATTGCCGAAGTGATAGAAGCCTTAAGGCAGATTCTTCTGCGCAAAAGAGAAGATCATCTTAAAGTTGAAAGAATGTCTGGGGATGAAAAAGAAGATGTACCTCCAATCGCCTTAATTAGCAGTATGAGGAAATTCACTTCTTAATAATTACTGGTATGCCTAATATAAACCATTAT
>CAZEWV010000229.1:0-4930 GCA_964516025.1 uncultured Eubacteriales bacterium | reverse complement strand
GTGGAACAGACATACGACCGGTCCTTAAGACGTTTTATAGAAGTCTACAAGGACAGAGTTTAAACACAAAGTCAATTGGACAGCATAAATACCTGCGCCCACCTCTACGGTCCTGTTCCGTCCCGTCGCCTGGGTTTTTCTTTGGGGGTAGATTTCATTCCGTTTAAAACCTGTTCCCTCGACTGCATCTACTGCCAGCTCGGACACGGCCTCAAAACAACAATATTAAGGCAGGCTTTTATTCCGGCCAAAGACGTGCTTGCGGAGATCAAAAAAAAAATAAGCTCAGGAGTACGGATCGACTTCATCACTTTTTCAGGTTCTGGAGAACCGACCTTGAACACCGAGATTGGACTTCTCATCCGAGAACTCAAAAAAATAACAGATATCCCTGTTGCCGTTTTAACCAACAGCACTCTTCTCCAAAAGGATGAAGTCAGGCAGGCCCTTTTGTCTGCCGATCTGGTGGTCCCTTCATTGGATGCCGTGACAAAGGATGTCTTTGAAAAAACAAACCACCCTCATCCCTCCCTTAAGGTCAAAGATATTATTTCAGGCTTGAAAAAATTCCGCCGCGAATTCAAGGGGAAAATATGGATAGAGGTATTGCTGATCAAGGGCATCAACGACTCCCCCTTACATCTCAAGAAGCTCAAGATGGTTCTGGAAGAACTCCACCCCGATAGGGTTCAGTTGAATTCGGTTGTCCGTCCCCCGGCCGAGTCATTCGCCCGCCCCCTTTTGTTAGACGAACTGGAGAAAATCAGGGACTTTATCGGTGGCCAGTGTGAAATTATCGCCACCTTTGATAAGTCGGCACAGGATCTTGTCCAAAAATCCGAAGAAGAAAACATTCTATCCATGGTACAGAGAAGGCCCATGACCCTGGTCGATATGGCTTCATCTCTTGGCCTTCACAGAAACAAAGTCATGAAACATCTGCAAATTCTTCTTGAAAAAGGGGACATTCGATTGATTCGACATGAAGGGTCTGTGTATTATGAACCGGCAAAATGATTCAAGCTTTGAGGAAGCGTCCATGAAAGAAATTAACGATATGTCCAAAGAAGAACTGGTCCATCTCCTTGAGGACGCAGCTAAAAATTGGCTCGCCCATGACGGTTTGTGGTTCCGGGCTGTCGAGGATAAATTCGGCTTTGAGGCTGCTATAGGACTGGATAAGAAAGCATGGGAGACATTTACTGTTATCGAAGCCAAACGCATCAAAAAAAGACTTGGACTCAAACCAAGAAGTGGTATTCCTGGACTCGTTCAGGCACTCAAGTTTAGGCTGTATGCGCATATCAACACTCAGGAGGTTCTCGAACAGGAAAAGAATCGATGCGTGTTTCGGATGAACACCTGCCGCGTCCAGGAAGCAAGGCAACGGCAGGGCCTCACCGCTTTTCCATGCAAATCTGTTGGAATCATTGAATACAGCGGTTTTGCCAAAACCATCGATCCTCGGATTCAAACAAAATGCCTAACTTGTCCTCCGGATCCACACACGATAAATGCCTGGTGTGCCTGGGAATTTACGCTGGAGTAACAAAAAAAAAGATTTCTTTTCATTCGGGCAAATTTATGTTATCAATTAATTTCCATCACAGTTTGA
Source organism: uncultured Eubacteriales bacterium (assembly GCA_964516025.1). GTDB lineage: Bacteria > Acidobacteriota > Aminicenantia > Aminicenantales > Aminicenantaceae > JAUWVG01. The sequence continues at coordinate 3,315 of CAZEWV010000229.1, read as the reverse complement.
TATAAAAAATAATTTTGAACTAAAAGAGGTGGAGTTTTCATCTTTATTGGCATCACGGCAAAAAAATCCACAGGGGGGGATTTTCATAATACATCCATCATAATCCCCTGAATTAATCCATTTATACAAGGAGAAAGCATGTTTGAAAACACCCATTTTCCAAAAGCGAAAAAATTTTGGTATATGGGGAATTTTTTTGAATGGGAAGAACCCACAATTCACGTCATGTCTCATGCTCTTCACTACGGAAGCTCTGTTTTCGAAGGAATACGCGCCTATGACACAGAGAAAGGCCCGGCCATTTTCCGCCTCCCGGAACATATGGACAGGTTTATGCATTCCGCATCTGTACTGAATATGGACGTTCCGTACTCCAAAAAGGAAATTCGAGATGTCATTTTGCTTGTCATGAAAGAAAACAAGTTGGATACGGCGTATATCCGACCGCTTCTTTTTTTTTCGTACGGAAATCTTGGACTCGTTCCTAAACATTCCCGGATCGAATTGATGGTGGCTGTATGGGAATGGGGTGCATACCTCGGAGAGGCTTCAGAAAGAGGAACCCGCGTCAACATCGTCCCCTGGAAGCGCATCCATTGCAGTCAATTCGACCAGAGTGCTAAACTTGGAGGCCTCTATGTCCTATCCACAATCAGCGGTGTTCTGGCCAGAAAGAAGGGATTCGATGAAGCCGTTTTTTTGAATCTCGAAGGCAACATCGCCGAGGGTCCGGGGGAAAACATCTTCATCATCAAGGATGGTGTTCTAAAAACAAATGACATGTCTGAATCTATTCTTGAAGGCATCACGCGGACGAGTGTCCTCAAACTGGCTTCAGATATTGGTCTGGAATGCCATGTCGGCCCCATAACCAAGAAGGATTTTTTCCAGGCTGATGAGGCCTTCTTTACCGGAACGGCCGTTGAAATCGCTTCGATTGTTCACGTCACCGACGACTCTGATCCAGCAGATGCCGGAAAAGAATACACCATTGGAACAGGTCAAGTGGGAAACATCACCAAAAGAATAAAAAAACTCTATTTGGAAGTTGTCAAGGGACAGCATGACGCCTACTCAGGTTGGTTGACACATGTCTACAAAAAATAGACATCTTTTGCATAAGGCAATTAAACATGGTTATAATTTTGAAATCCATCGGCCGCGTTCATTCTCCCTTCAAGAAAAAAGAGGATATCGAACCGGGGAAATACGCCAATAAACAGGGCTTTAAAAAAATCGAAGGCGAACTGGAAATCGAGGAGGAATTCGCCCAAGGCCTCTCCGATATCGAGGGCTTCTCTCATATCTTCGTTATTTTTGCCTTCCATAAATCCGAAGGATACAAGCTGCTCACCATTCCCCTTTTGGGTGAAACCCCGAGAGGTGTGTTTGCCACACGAAGTCCTCACCGCCCCAATCCCATCGGCCTGACTGTTTTGAAAGTCATCAAGAGGCAAGGGAACATCATTCGGGTTTCCGGGATGGACATGATCGAAGGCACACCGATTATAGATATAAAACCCTACACTCCCCGAGATCAAAAAGAAGGGATCCAGATCGGCTGGCTTACTGATAAGATTAAGTGAGGATTGTGCTCTCTGTCCCGACAGACTAGATTGTCCTTGTCTCTGGACCTCTTTTTTTGATATATTTCTAACATCAAACAACTGACAAACCAGAAGCCGGATAATCGCAAGAGAAGGAGGCCTAATAACATGTCAAAATTAATTTCCTCTGCCCTTTGCTTGACACTACTGCTCTCCATTCCTGCCGCACTTCACTCCGCCAAAATCTTTCCCTATGACTACAAAATCGAAGAATTGGAAAATGGATTGAAAATTATCTCTATTCCCTTAGATAATCCTCATATCATTTCCTTCTACACTATCGTCCGGTCCGGATCAAGGAACGAAATAGAGTCCGGAAAATCCGGATTCGCTCATTTCTTTGAACACATGATGTTCAAAGGAACCAAAGATGTTCCCCGTGAAGATTATGACGATTTTTTAACACTTTTGGGAGCCGGGACGAACGGCTATACCACAGACGATTACACCTGCTATTTTGTTGTCTTTGCCGGGCAGGAAAACATGGAAAGCGTCGTTAAAACCGAGGCCGACCGATTCATTAACCTCTATTATAATGAAGAGATGATCAAGTCTGAAGCGCCTGTCATCGAAGGTGAATACTACGCCAGTGTCTCTAATCCCTCCAGGCGTATCTATGAGACATTGCGGAACACAGCCTTTGATTTGCACTCTTACAAGCACACCACGCTGGGCTACCTGGAAGACATTCTGGATATGCCCAATCAATTCGAGTACAGCCAGCTCTACCAAAAACGTTTTTATGCTCCGGACAATTCCATTCTGCTTGTTGTGGGGGATTTCGACCATGACCAGCTTATGAATTATGTGCGGAAATACTACAGCCCGTGGGAAAAGTCCAACTACACACTCGTCACTCCGGAAGAAAAACCCCAGACCAAACAGAAGCGGGCTCACTATGATTGGCCCTCGCCAACATTACCCAGATTAGCAATCGGCTTTCACGGCCCTGCTTTTTCTGATGAAAACATTGATATGGCAGCCATGGATCTTCTGGCTGCTGTCGCTTTTTCAAGTTCTTCAGCGTTCTATCAGAAGCTCGTCATAGAAGAACAAAAATGTCAATCGTTCTTCACAAGCTTCTCCGACCACCGCGATCCTTTTTTGTTGATATTCAACACAATCCTCAAGCAGGAAAAAGACCTACCCGACATAGAAAAAGAGATATTTAAAGAATTGGAACGCTTGAAGGAAGAGCCTGTTGACGTAGAGACTCTGGCAAAAGTAAAATCTAATCTCAAGTACTCTTTTGCCAATTCAATGGGAACGACAGACGGGATCGCCGGAAACCTAGCCTACTACATCAATTTGACCGGTGATCCAAATACGGTAAACAAAGTGTTTGATCTCTACGAAAAGATCACTCCAGAAGATATCCAGGAAATGACACGAAAATATTTCAAGACCACAAACAGCACCGTGGTCACTCTAGCAGAAGGGAAGAAACGATGAAAAAGAACACATTCCATCTTTTGAGTGTCCTTATCCTAGGATTGTTATTGTTTTTTATCTCCTGTACTCAGAAAAGTCCGGATAGACTCAAGTCTGAACTTCTCCCCATAGAAGGCAATCCCCTGGTGAGCTTTCGGATTCTTTTAAGCGTTGGTTCGGCCAACGATCCTGTTGATAAGGAAGGCCTCTGCCAGCTAACTTGGAGCATCCTGGCTAACGGAGGGACTCAGGACATTTCTTTTAAGGAGATCTCCCA
>CAZEWV010000228.1:0-4947 GCA_964516025.1 uncultured Eubacteriales bacterium | reverse complement strand
TGGAGAGTAAGGAAATCTGGGAAAAAGGGCTCAAAAAAAAACCGAGAGATAAGGACGATGTTGAAAAGTCCATATCCTTACCCCTCGGAACATGTCGATAATTTACGTACTTTAAAAAGTCAAAACGGATCGTTTTGGATTACTGAATTCCTCCTGTCTTCTTTTCTGCAATAATTCCCACGACCTCCACGCCCGCATCTTTTAGTGGACCAATGATCTCTACGATGCGTCCAAACTCCAAGTCCTGGTCTGCTTTCAAATAGAGTTTTGTATCGCCGGCAGTCAGCATGATCTCTTCCAGCAAAGTAGCGAGCTCTTCCTCCTCCACCTTAGCATTGTTTAAGTACAATGTTCCATCCTGTCTGATAGAGAGAACGATCTCCGGATTTTCAGGGTAATCGATCATATTTAATGCGGTGGGGAGTCGAACATTGACGCCTTTTTTCACTAGGGGCGTGACAACCATAAAAATAATCAGCAGAACTAGAAGAATGTCACAAAGCGGGACCACATTAGGTTCAGAAGTGATTTCATCATCGCTTGTTGATACGTTCATACCCATCTTACACCTCTCGATCTTTATTAAATCATTAATAAAGATGTTTCAATTTATAGGGATTTTTGCTTTTCTTTAATAAAAAAGTCAACGATTTCGGAACTTGTGTTGGACATTTCTGCCTGATAGACTTCAACTTTTGAATTTAAGACATTGTAACACCACAGAGCGATAATGGCCACACCGATTCCAAAAGCGGTTGTGATCAAAGCTTCAGCAATACCTCCAGCAACAGCCCCGATACCGCCTGATCCGGTCAGCGCCATGCCTCTAAAAGCATTGATGATACCGGCGATTGTCCCGAACAGCCCGATAAACGGTGAAGATGTTGCGATTGTTGCCACTAAGCTTAAACCTCTTTTTAATTCCTGCGTGAAGATGGTCGAAGCTCTGTCCATTCCTCTCGAAGCCGACGAAATTTGATCTTCGAGATTGAGGCCAGCTTTTTTTCCCTCAAGGAATTCCTGGATTCCAGCCGTCGTGATTCGAGCAAGATGGCTTCCCTTAAACTCTTTCTTAGATGAAAGATTCAGGGCTTCTTCAACTTTTCCACTCTTTAACAGAGCCGCGAGTTTTGGAGCGATTTTCTTGGATTTTCCTTTGGCTTTTCCAAAAACAAGATTCCTTTCGATGAAAAAATAGATAGTTACGATGGATAGAAAAATCAGAATAATCCCAACCGACTTGGCCAGAGCACCCATGGCCTGCCACATTTCAATTAGACCGAATTGCATTTTAGTACCTCCTTTTAAGATTGAAAGCCACAGATAGCTTTTTTTCCTATTTTAATTTAAAAATAACAGTGACTGTAAAAATAACTCCCCTCGGACGACCGTTGATGACCATGGGTTCGTAGACCCACTGGCGCACGGCATCGATGGCGGCCTGATCGAGAAGAGGAATAGATCTCAAAACTTTGACCTGCTGAACCCGGCCGTAAATATCGGTGGTTGCTTCAATGATACTTATCCCTTCGATCCTTGCCTGGCGGGCGATTTCAGGGTAGATAGGTTCGACACGATGGACGAGTTTGGGGGGCGTGATTTCTCCGATAGCCCTAACGGGAGCTTCAATCTCTCCGACAACCCCGCCTAAAACGCCTCCGACAACTCCGCCGAGAACTCCACCAATGACTCCACCTTCGACCCCACCTTCCACTCCGCCTTCGATGCCGATGTCGATGAGTTCTTCTTCTGCAATTTCATCCGGGATTTCGACGGGAGCAACGAGCTGTCCGGGTTTGATGTTGGTTTGAGCCTGAACAGGTTTAATGCGAGTTCTTTTGCGTTTGGGGCGGGCTTTTTTAGCAGGGGGAGGAGGAGGTGGAGGAGGTGGTGGTGGTGGTGCGAGAAAGGCGCTGTAAACTTCAACTTGAGGAAGGTTCTTTGAGCTTAAAAGTGGTACGACAACCATAGCAGCCATGATCATAAAGATCAGTAAGTTGGCGAGGGCAAAGGCAATGGCTCTTCGTCCCTTCCCTTTATCCACGAGAAGGAACGAGTCCTTAAAGAGAACGGGAATTACTTCAGGCTTTGACTTAGGTTTTTCAGCCATGTTGTACCTCTTTTTCAGGATATTTCTCGAAAATAAAACCAAAGTATAAAAGAAAAATACCGTTTTGACAAGTGGTATTTATTCACTTTCCAAGTCCTTTTTTCGGCTTAAAAATCTTGTTCCAAAAATAGAGTAAAGAACAGGATTGGTATATTGAAGAATAGGTTCCAATGACAACACCGATCATCATCATGAAGGCAAAATCATTGATAACAGGACCGCCAAAAATAAATAGTGCAACCACCGTTACAAATGTTGTCCCGGAAGTGATCACCGTTCGGCTGAGAGTCTGATTGATACTTGTATCAAGGATCTGATCGAGATTATTTTTCCTTAGAAGTTTGATGTTGTCGCGAACCCTGTCAAAAATAACTATTGTATCATTGAGGGAGTACCCCACAATCGTTAAGATAGCCGCAATGACAGGGAGGTTGATTTCTCTATTCGTAAAAGAAAAGATACCCATTGCGATAATAACATCGTGGGCCAGAGTTATTATAGCAACGACTCCAAAAGCAAACTTGAATCGAATGCCTATGTAAATAAGCATGCCTATCAAGGCCCAAACCGTGGCTTGTGTGGCTCGACGTCTTAAGTCAGACCCGACCTGAGGTCCAACGGTTTCTCTGCGCTTGACCGATGAACTTCCCAGATATGTCTTTTCTTTTAAGAACTCAACGGCCTCCGGACCAATGTCTTCAACGGGAAGCTGATCGAAATTTTCAATGATGCCTTTCTGTGTTTCATTTTCTTTTGTATCAAATATAAAATTTGCGATGCTGCTGGCTTCATCGGGGAATGAGGGTTCGAGGAGACGGATGATTTCACTGATATCACTACTATTGAGATCTTTTAAACCGCTTTGGTCGGATTGCCTATCCTGGTCTGATCTAAGAAGTTCGACGATTTTTGCAGCCATAATTGTGTGAGTTTCCAGCTCCTGTCCGGTCTCCTCTTTGGGCAGCATGGCTCTGATAATATATTCTCTCTGCTCATCTTCAACTTCCTGAATCTTTATGCTTTCCAGATCGGGCACGGTGAGAGACTGCCTCAAATCAGAAATGGACATGGGAGTGATGAATCTGATCTGGACTAACGCACCTCCGGCAAAGTCTATGCCGGGAGTGATTTTTTTTCCGACCGTCATATTTAAAATTCCAGCAACGATAAAAATTCCGGAAAGACCGAACGCAAACAGCTTGTACTTCATGAATGAAAAATTTGGCTTCTTGAATATTTGCATAGTTATATACTTAGTTTCTCTTGTTTTCTTCCTTGAGTGATGAAGACATCAAATATCAGCCTTGAGACAAAAAGAGATGTGAACATGGATGCGGAGATTCCAATGATCAGAGTTATGGCAAATCCCTTAAGAGGGCCGGTGCCGAATTGGAAAAGAAAGATGGCTGCGATAATTGTTGTAATATTAGCATCCAGGATAGTTCGGAAGGCACGGGAAAATCCGGAGGAAATGGAACTCTTTATGCTTTTGCCCTGTGACAGCTCTTCTCTTATCCTTTCAAAAATGAGGACATTGGCGTCCACAGACATTCCGATGGTCAAGATGATACCTGCGATACCTGGAAGGGTCAGGCTGGCTTTAAAATAAGCCAGAGCACCCATCAAGATGAAAATATTTATAATTAATGCTGCAATGGCGTTAAACCCGGAAATCTTGTAGTAAATCCCCATGAAGACCAGGATCATGAGGAGGGCTGCGATGATGGAAAAAAATCCTTTCCTTATGGAGTCCATGCCCAGTGAGGGACCGATGATGCGCGTTTCTAGGATATTTATGGTTGCTGGCATAGCCCCAGCTCTGAGAACCAGAGACAGATCATCGGCTTCTTCAATTGTATAACGTCCGCTTATTCTTCCCTCGCCAGTGGGTATGACGTCTTCGATAGTAGGGGCGGATTGAACAATGTTGTCGAGTATAATGGCCAGCTGCCTTCCGACATTATCTTGAGTGGTCTTGTGAAAGCTTTTGCTTCCTTCAGGACTGAGAGTAAACAAAACAACGGGATTGTTATAGTCATCTGATGACCTTCGGGCCATCCTCAAATCATTTCCGGTGACTTCAGCGACACGGTTGAGAAGGTAGTATCTTGCTCCGGCCTTTTCAGGATCACCTTCTCGGATTTCCATATCAGCCGGGACTTCTCCTCCGAATTCTGTCAAAAGGGTTTCGACATCGTCAGCCGAAGCGTTGACCAGCTTCCATTCTAAATAGGCCGTTTTCTTGATGATGTCCATGACTCTCTCTGAATTCTCCACACCGGGAAGCTCGACGATGATACGGTCTCCAGTGAAACCTCCCTGGCGTTGGATTGTCGGTTCTGTTAATCCGAGCATATCGACTCTGTTCCAGATGGTTTCTTCGGACTGCTTGACGGCCAGATCTCGGAGATAGAGAATGAGATTTTGCTTCATAGTGAGCGTGGCATTGCTGCCCGAAATGGAGATATCCCAGTCTCTTCCCACTGAATCATCAATTAAATCTCTGACATCTCTTTCTTTTCCAGACTCGAACTGCTGAATCGTGAATCTCCCAATGCGGTTTTCATCCTTGGACAAAGCCTCATATGTAATGAGTTCTTTGTCCATTTCGTCCTGGAGTCGAAGAATAACCTGGTCTGTTTCACGATTAATAGCATCATCCGTCATGACCTGAAGGACCAGATGAACCCCTCCGCTTAAATCCAGGCCCAACTGGATTCCCTGTGTCAAGAAGAGGAAGATGGCGAGAACGATAACGGCAAGGACAAGTACAACTTTCCAGCGTAAATTTTTTTTCATTTATGCATTCCGCCTAAATAACTCTCTATATATATGCG
>CAZEWV010000227.1:0-4953 GCA_964516025.1 uncultured Eubacteriales bacterium | reverse complement strand
TGATCAAAGCGAGGGCTTTTAATCTGGTCGGAACTCAATCCATAAATGAGTGTGAGACAAAAGTCCACATCAACTTTCCTCCAATCTGTAGGTTCTGGACAAGCTGCCTCCCGTGTTACGAATGCGTTGATACCCCCATCATTTTTAGCAGCTCGGATTCCTATGATCCAGATGGAACAATTGTACGTGCAGACTTTGAACTTTTAGACGAATTGGGGAGAGTTATCGACACGCATACAATATTGCAGTATCCTTTCGATTGGACTTTATCATTTGCTTCTCCTGGAAGATATCGAATCGTCAACACCGTGACCGATGACTTCGGCGTTACATCCAAACCCTGTTATCTCGAAGTGGAAATCAGAGACAAACGATTGTTCTTTTTTGTGGAAATGGGACCTCTCTATGCACGGGAAAGCAAAGGAATCTATGCGGCAGCACGTTTCGGAGCACTCTATGAACTTTTCCCCCGTATTATCGACTTTGTCTTTGCCGGGGGAGGAGCACTTACACTGGAAAAAGAACCCAACCAATCTTTTTTTCTCACACATGCTCTTTTAAATTTTAATTTTTCCAGGGCGTTTATCGGCTTGGGATTGGGATATTCGACCGAGGTTATTGTAGATGGAAATCAGGACTTTGAGTTTGTGGGTCAAGTCGGGACCTACCTCTTCAAACATCACTGCAGAACACGCGGGGCTATTTTCTTTGAGTACCGGGGCTCCCTAGGAAAAAATCGTCCCTTTGCTCAAACCTACAAACTCATGCTCGGCTTCAGGTATCTTTTCTAAACCTCAGAATCCCCTCACTCCCCTATATTATTTTTTTGCCAATACCTTCCTGATACTGTGAGCCATAACATGTCTGATTATAGGTTTTAAAACATAGGCCTGTATTCCCAAGGCTAAAGCCTCTTTTTCATTGAGTTTTGATGAGTATCCGGTGCAGAGGATTACAGGGATTTCCGGTCGAATGGCTAAAATTTCTCCGGCCAATTCATCTCCATTCATATTAGGCATGGTCATATCAGTGATAACAAGATCGAAATCATCTGCCCTCGCTTTAAATAATTCCAAGGCCTCCAAACTGCTTGTCCTAGATGTCACTTTATATCCGAGAGATTCAAGCATATCTTTTCCAAAGTCTATCAAATTCTTCTCATCATCAACTAAAAGAATTCTTTCTGTCCCTTTTGGAACAGAGATGTTTTTCCTTGGTTCAATTTCGACACCCGCATCTAAGACGGGTAAGTAGACGTGGAATATCGCACCTTTTCCAGATTCACTATAAACTTTTATTAAACCTTTATGGTTATTGACAATACCATGGACAACCGAAAGGCCTAAACCAGTTCCCGAGTCCTTTCCCTTTGTTGTAAAAAAGGGTTCGAAGATTCGGTCTAAAACCTCGGGAGACATGCCAGATCCTGAGTCCTGCACAATCAAATGCATATGCAGCCCGGGTTTCAAATCCGGATATCTTTTAATAAAGTCCTCATCCAGCACCACATCCTCCAGTTTCACCTCCAGAAGCCCCCCTTCCTTCATTGCCTGACCTGCATTCGTGAATAAATTCATCAAAACCTGATGCATTTGAGTAGAATCAGCCAGAACAGTGGATTCACTTTCGATAGACTGAACTATTTTAATGGATGATGGCAGCGAGGCTCTAATCAGCTTGAGGACTTCATCGACTAAAAGATTTAATTGAACCGGTTTAAACTCCTGTTTGTCCTGTCTGCTAAAAGTCAGAATCTGGCCAACAAGATCTTTTGCACGATGGCCTGCCTGAAACACTTTCTGTAAATGACTATGAAGCAGGGCGTCTTTTTCAACTTTGACCAACGCCAGTTCTGTATACCCCATAATAACAGTCAGGATATTATTAAAATCATGTGCAATACCGCCTGCTAAGGTTCCGATGGCCTCCATTTTTTGTTTTTGCTGGAGCTGCAAAAAAAGCTTCTGATTTTCTTTCTCTGTCAGTTTAAATTTTGTAAGATCCCGGATAATCGATCTTGTATTGACGATTTTTCCATTTATTTTTTTAGGAAAGGCATTCACTTCAGCATAAATTTTTTCTCCCTTTTTTGTTATCAGAGCCGTATCGTAGTTTTGAATCACTTCCCCCTTTAAAATCTGGGAAATTGTTTTTTTAAAATCCTTCTTAACTTCAGGATGAATGATGTCTAGTAGTTTCATTCCTATCAACTCATCCCGTGTGTACCCCAACTTTTGAAATTCAATCTTATTCGCATCGACAATTCGTCCTTCCGTATCTACGATGTGGATCATATCCAAAGCATCATCAAAAAGACTTCTAAACTTTTCCTCACTTTCCCTCACCGCATCCTCTGCACGGTTCTGTTCAATGAGATGCTGTTTCATACCTCGATGACCCAAAAAAATTCCCGCAAATCCTAAAATCCACAATAATCCATGACTCAAAATAAATTGAAGAATTTCTCGATTCTGGTGAGCAAAATAAGCTTTAAGGGGAACTGAAACGCTGATTCCACCGCGTATATCCCCTACTTTATATCCCTGTATCGAATGGCATTTTAGACAACCTTCTTCCGTAATCATAGGCTGCATCATGCGGAGATGAGGGACGCCGTCAAGATGAGTGATCTCAGAAATCTCTGTCATATCATCCCGTTCAAAGGATTCAAGTGCCGATTTCTCCCAATCATCAGGTGCATTATTCGGATTAAAAAGTTTAAGGCTCGTAATGCGGCCGGGCATCTGATACATCGCTGAATACTCCTCCAGCACCTGGCGAAGCATATAGGCTGGATTCATCAGCGTTAGCTTTTTTCCTGATGGAGTCGTTATGTCACGTTCCTCAATGTGGGCTAGTTTTGGATTAGGTGGAGTCCTTTCGTCGGTGGGAACATAGACCCCTCCGTGGCTCGTTGCCCACAACCTAAAGGCCGTATCTTTTTGAATGTGTGTACGGGCCTCTTTTGCTGCCAGCTCTAGAGTTGTCTTCTTACTGTCAAGGATATTCCAAACTAAAGAGACAGAGATTACCAGTGTCCAAAAAATCAATATCGTCACACAGTAATAAATCAACCGTCCAAATCTTTGCTTCGTGTTATCGGAATTTTGCATAAAATTTCCCTTTCTTGATTCTGACTATCTTTCAAAAATAAATACCACTACTTTCAATTTCTCAAAAAGAACCGAATAAACTTAATCTTTAGTCCTAATTTACAGAGGATTTGCACACAAGTATAGTGGTATTTGTCTGATTTTTTTGTAGGACTTTGTCCTACAAATCTATAGCTAACCCCCCGTGTTTCTCAACCAAAGAATACAGCTAAGTTATGTGCTGTCAGGCCACCAATCCGCTTATTCTTTTGGTGACTGTACAAATCTCTCCAAAACCAGAAGTGTGAGGATCGGGCCGGCCGCATCGACGATTCTGGCATCATACACCCAACCACCTCCGCCGCCATGACCATCAACCATAACCGCTTTCCCTTCATATTTGGAAAGGTCGATCTCTCCACTTTCAGGTGACCGCGCCTCCTGCATTTGAATCTTTGTCAGACGCACAGAATCCAGCACCGATTTTTCGGGCCAGACAGGCTGAAATTTTCCATTTTTTACGATCCCCAGAATCGTAGAATCCCCATTTGACACATCATCCGTACCGCTTGACAAGAGATACCCTACAAGCAGACTCCCCGAAATGAAAATGATACCGAGACACAACATCAAAGTGAAATTGCTTTTTTTAATCATAAGGACCTCCTTATAAAAAGATACTTCTCATTTTCTGTTCTATTGGAATCACTTTTCCATTTTAGTATGATGTGAAAAACCATGTAAAGCATAAGAATCAACTAATGAAAAACATTTCCCTTTAATTCCAGAAGAAATATGACGTCTACGGAGAGGATGAAAAAAGCCATGGACAGGGACATCCTTGACCGTGTTCCTGTTTTGTGCCAGATGAGCTTTGGTCATATGCTGCTTCAAACGGGATACTCCCCTGCAGCATTCTGGCTTTCCGGGAAACTTTTCGCCGAAGGACTCCTCCACTTGAGACAGCTCTATGATTTTGACGGAGTTCTGATCAGTCTCCACGGCCATTCTCCTGACTGGGAAAAATCTATCGCCAGGATCGAAAGAGATAAAACCCAAGAAGTGGTTTTTTGGAAAAACGGAGATAAGACAGTCTTTCCGTATGATGATCTCCCTGTTCACATCCCAGGCAAAACAAAACCTCCCAAACTTCTCGCGGAAATTGATCCGGAGGCACTGCCTGATAAAATCGAATATATCCCAGTCTCTTTGGGCCTCAATTTTCCAATCAACCCGGAACACAAATTTGACATTTTCGACAGCGTTGTCAAAACAGCCGGATCTTTATATTCAATTCATGGTGAAGTCACATCGCCCTTCGACTACTTCCTCCATTCTTTCGGGATCTCTGAAGCTCTTATGAATCTTGTGTCCGATCCGGATAAATCAAAAGCCATTCTACAACGCTACACGGATGGTGTGACTCAATTGGCCCTGGAAATGACCGAGCACCGAGTTGATGCCATAAAAATTTCATCTCCTTTTGCAGGATCGGGATTTATCTCGCCATCTTTTTACAAAGAGTTTGTCCTTCCTTATGAACGTCAAATCGTTCAGTCCATCTGCCAGCAAGATGTTCACATCTACACTCATACCTGTGGAGCCATTGGAGACCGTTTGGAGACGATGGTCGAATCAGGAATTTCCGGATTGGAATGCCTGGACCCTCCACCACTGGGAGATGTTGAACTCGCTGAGGCGAAAAAACGCATAGGAAGTAAAGTGTTTATCAAGGGAAACATCGATCCCATCCATATACTGCTCAACGGATCTCCGGAGATTATTCGAAAGGATGCAGAAGAAAAGATTCTCATCGGGAACCGGGGCGGAGGATATATCCTCAGCACGGCCTGCTCCATCA
>CAZEWV010000226.1:3039-4960 GCA_964516025.1 uncultured Eubacteriales bacterium | reverse complement strand
TCGCCGTTGACGCCATGGGCACGACCTTTTTCGACATCAAACCCGAAGAACTTCCTTACCTCCAGCTGTCTAAAGAAAGAGGAATGGGAGAAATTGACCTGGAGAAACTTCATATTGAAAAAAGAACGGTCTAAGAAATACAAGATAATCCAGATCTTAAGAATAATCATCCAGATCGTCTTTTTCTGCCTGTTCTTCTTCCTCCTTCTGCAAACCCGATTTCTCGGACAGGACTACATCCGCCGAGTGGAAGTTTTTTTCCACTTCGATCCCCTTCTTGCGGTCGCCACCTTTATCGCCTCGAGGACTATCTTCCTCGCTTTTGTATATGCCGCCATCACGCTCACTATTACCTTTGTGCTGGGGCGGGTGGTGTGTGGCTGGGTCTGTCCTTTGGGATCTCTGCATCAATTTTTTTCATGGATCTTCAAAAAGACAAAACTTCACCGTCCACAGAGACTTAAGACATTTAAAGACAAACGCCTCGCCTGGAAATATTATCTTCTTATCTTCCTTCTGATAAGCACCTTCTTCACCCTGGATCTGGTCGGAATTTTTGATCCCCTCTCCCTTCTCTACCGATCTTTTATCGTGGGATTTCTTCCTGCCTTCGATTTTACCATTGAAAATCTGATAGGGATTTTGTACCAAGTCAATCTCTCTTCGATCGGGGACGGTCTCGTTCAATTTTTCGAAACCCTGTCAATCAATGCCACTTTCATTCAGGGATTTTTAATCGCCGCAATATTCATCGGCCTGGTGCTTTTAAATATGTACCGGGAAAGATTCTGGTGCCGGTATCTCTGTCCTCTGGGCGCTTTTCTAGGCCTAGCCAGCCGATTTAATCTACTCAAGCTGAAAGTATCAGAAAAAAAATGCATTAAATGCAATCTGTGCACCATCCACTGTCAAACATTGGCCAATCCCTGGCCCAATGAAGATTGGAAAAGCTCGGAGTGCAATTACTGTTTCACGTGCAGCGCGATCTGCCCAACCAGCGCCATCACTTTTCCCGTGAAAGTCAAATCCGAGAGCATCGAGGCTGTCGATCTTTCCCGCCGAAAAGTCATTTTGACCTCTTTCATGAGTTTCGTCGTTGTGCCCTTCTTCCGGATTTCTCCAGTAAAAACCCGGGCTTCGGAAAAATTGATACGGCCCCCTGGAGCCCTTCCTGAAGCCCAATTCCTTCAGAAATGTATCCGCTGTGGTGAATGCATGAAGGTCTGCCCCACCAACGCCCTGCAGCCGGCTTGGACAGAAGCCGGACCAGAAGGGCTCTGGACGCCCATGCTCGTTCCTAAGATCGGGTATTGCGAGTACAACTGCTCGCTCTGCACCCAGGTCTGTCCGACTGGAGCCATCAAAGACCTGTCGATCGACGCAAAAAATCAGGTCTGCATCGGAACAGCCTGGATCGATAAAAACCGCTGTATTCCCTGGATATTCGGGGACCCCTGCATTGTCTGTGAGGAACACTGTCCGATCTCCCCCAAAGCCATCAAGTTCATCAAAATCGAAGTCCCGCTTCCCGATGGAGTGATCAAAACCCCACTGGCCCCGCAAATTGAAGTGGACAGCTGTACAGGGTGTGCCATATGTGAAACCAAATGCCCTGTGGTTGATAAGCCAGCGATCTATATAACGAGTGTGGGGGAAACCCGGTCAGAGCAGAATCAGATGCTGCTGGACTTGATCCAACCCGATTTCAATATCATTGATCCCGGCGAAGACATCTACAAGTAATCTTCTCTTGTTATTCAGAGAGGAGTTTTTTGAGTTCTTCTTTGAGCGGGGGGATGACCTGGAAGAGGTCTCCGACTACACCAAAATCAGCCACCTTAAAAATCGGGGCTTCAGGATCCTTGTTGACAGCCACGATGACCTTCGACGAGGACATCCCTGCGAGGTGCTGGATGGCTCC
>CAZEWV010000226.1:0-2939 GCA_964516025.1 uncultured Eubacteriales bacterium | reverse complement strand
GCCAAGGCAAATCCTGAGGGAGAATAGTGGCTGAGCAGCGTATTCTCCAGCACAAACACTTTTGAAGCCCCATAGCGAAAAGCTTCTGGGGCGAAGCTCTCGACATTGTGCCCCACGATGGCCGCGGCGACATCCATGCTCATCTCATCGGCCCGTCTCTTGGCTTCAGAAAGAGCCTCCATTGAAGATTTCTTGACTTTCCCATCCCTTATTTCTATATAAACTAAAAACATTAAATCCTCCTATAAAACCTTCGCTTGTTCTCTCAGATATTCAACAATCTTTTTTGCCGCCACATCAGGTTCTTCTTCGATGACATTTCCGGCTTCCCTCGGGGGAGGGCTCTCCATTTTGATCATCTCGAGTGTGGGAGTCAGCTGATCCCCATCGAATCCCAGATCTTCCACCTCAACAACGGGAATCTCTTTCCTTTTGGCCGCCATAATCCCCTTTAATGTTTCATAGCGGGGTTCGTTCAATCCCTTTTGGGCACTTATGACAGCGGGAAGTGTAAAAGCGACTTTTTCTACCGCACCCTCTATTTCCCGGTGAGCGCTTCCGGTATTTCCATCTATCTCCAGTTTGGTCACCACATTCACTTGGGGGAGTCCAAGCAGTTCCGCCACCATCGAAGGAACCTGGGAATTATCTGCCCCGACGGACTGCTTCCCGAACAAAAGAAGATTGTAATCAGAATATTTTGTCTGGAGGGCCTGAACAAGAATGCGTGCCGTTCGCAGCCCATCGTATGTTTCTGTCAACTTGTCCTTTAAAAGCACCGCCTCATCTGCACCCATGGCCAACGCCTTTTTCAGAATGGGGATGGAGTCATCCGAACCCACAGAAAACACGGTCACAGTAGCCTCCCCGGCTTCTTTGAGACGAAGGGCCTTTTCGACAGCATATTCATCATAGGGATTGATCACAAAGCTCAATCCTTCTTCTATGATGCTGTTTGTTTCACGATCTATCCTGATTTTGGATTCGGTATCAGGAACTCTTTTCACAAATACAAAAATATTCAATTAAGCCTCCGTATGAATGTATTATTATAATGTATGAAAAAATATTATATTTTTTTTGCCGCTGCCGGTCAAATATTGAATGCAAATGTATACATTCCCATGATTTCTAGAACACGTTCTGTAAAGTGATAAGAAACCATGGAAGAAAAAATCTGAAGAGGATGGAAAAAGCGACATCCGAGGATTTAGCCTTACCGAGTTGTTCATCGAGGGAAGCCGACTGTGTCGGTCACTGAGTATGTTTGAGCATGGGAAATGAAAACGAAAATTTGAAAAGTGCAGGCAGTTTTTAGGCTGGCAAATAGCGTTTCAGAAGAAGAGTAGCATTCGTTCCTCCGAAACCGAAGGAATTGGACAGGCCAATATTAACGCTCGCTTTACGCGCTGCATTAGGCACATAATCCAGGTCACAATCAGGATCCGGTGTCTCGTAGTTGATTGTGGGTGGTATGATCTGGTTGTGTAGGATTAAGGCCGTAACCCCTGCCTCTATGCCTCCCGCAGCACCGAGGAGATGCCCGGTCATGGATTTTGTGGAATTGACGGCAATCTTGTTGGCGTGATCCCCAAAGACTTTTTTGATCGCCAGAGTTTCGATTTTATCATTGTAGGACGTGGAGGTGCCGTGAGCATTGATGTAATCAACTGCCTCAGGAGGGATTCCGGCATCTTTAATCGCCTCGCTCATCGAATGCTGGGCTCCGGCCCCATCCAGCTGAGGAGAGGACACATGATAAGCATCCCCGCTCATCCCGTAACCGATGACTTCTGCATAAATCTTAGCTCCTCGTTTTTTCGCCGTTTCCAACTCCTCAAGAAGAAGGATTCCGGCGCCCTCTGACATAACAAAACCGTCTCTGTCTTTGTCGAAGGGGCGGGACGCCTTCTGGGGTTCGCCGTTTCTTGTCGACAGGGCTCTCATGGCACAGAATCCAGCAATTCCCAGCGGCGTCAACGGTGCTTCCGCGCCCCCGGCAATCATCCAGTCCGCATCACCTCTGGCAATAACCCGAAAGGCATCCCCAATGGCGTGAGAACTTGTCGAACACGCCGTGGCGGTGGCCGAATTGGGTCCTTTTGCCCTGAACCGGATGGAAATCTGCCCGGCGGCTTCATTTATAATCGACGAGATTAAAAAGAAGGGAGAAACCCTTGTGGGACCCTTTTCTAGAAGCACCTTGTGATTTTCTTCGATCGTCCCAATCCCTCCAATCCCAGAGCCCACAAAGACTCCCGTTCGCTCACCTAGGAGGACATCGGGATCAATTCCGGAAAAATCGACGGCAATTTGAGCAGCGGCTACAGCATATTGGATAAAGAGGTCCATCTTTCGAACCTCTTTCTTCTCGATGAATTGGAGGGGATCGAAATCTTTGACCTCTCCTGCAATTGTCGTTGTGAACCCCGTAGTGTCGAACCTGGAAAGGTATCCAATTCCGCTTTTTCCTTCAAGGAGAGACGTCCAGGTTTTCTCCGTCCCAACTCCTAAGGCAGAAACCAACCCAATTCCGGTGACCACGACTCTACGAGTTGGAGGATTCTGTCCCATGGTTTAATTTAAAAGGATCTCTTATTTCATTTTTTCTAAAACGTAATCCATAGCTCCACCAACAGTAGTGAGTTTTTCGGCAGCTTCATCAGGAATGTCCATTTCGAATTCATCTTCAAGGGCCATGACCAACTCGACGGTATCCAGTGAATCGGCACCTAAATCATCGATGAAAGACGCTTCTTCGGTGATCTGATCTTCACTGATGCTCAGCTTATCAGCCACGATGGACTTTATTTTCTTCATTAATTCTTCTCTTTCCATTTTTTTCTCCTCTGTTGAAAATCATTCTTTAATATTTATCCGGATCACATAAGCATTCCACCATTGATGCCTATGACCTGACCTGTTATATATGCGGCCTC
>CAZEWV010000225.1:0-4980 GCA_964516025.1 uncultured Eubacteriales bacterium | reverse complement strand
ATTTGATTGATATTTATGTTATTGTAAAAAACAAAAAAAATAAGGAAAAAAATTTTAAAATTCAAATCGAGAGCGGTGAGAACAAGACGTTGGGCATTACTCTTACTTATCGTTTTTAGCCTGTCCTGCTTTTGGTCTTGTCAGGACCGTTTGTTTGACAATCCCTTTGATCCCCAGGCCGGTCAAATCATTCTTGAACTAGTCAACACAATACTCACTTCAGCCTATGTCCCTCAGGGTCTGTGCTGGGATGGCAGTACGATCTGGAATGTCGATGCCTTTTCCAATACTCTCTACAGTCTCAACCGCTTGAGTGGAGCCCAGGTCAGGGCTCTCTCTTCGCCGGTTGCTTCGACAACTGGAGTGGCCTATGATGGTCAGGACCTCTGGGTTTGCAGCGAAAATTCGGTTGAAGTCTTTAAAATCAACCTGTTGAATGGAAATATCCAGAAAAGACTCCATCTACAGAGAGGCGCATTTACAGCCATTGAATACGGATTGGATTCCCTGTGGCTTGCGGATGCCCAGTCCAACAAAATTTTAAGAGTTAACCCGGAAACAGGTGAAATCACAGGATCCTTTCCCAATCCGGGTACCTTGGTCAAGGGAATAGCCTTCGATGGAGTCAACCTTTGGTTGTCCGATCCCTCCACCTTAACTATCCACCAAGTTGCAACAGATGGCCGTGTCCTTAGAACCTATCTTTCTCCCGGCCAGTCCCCTCAGGGCTTAACGCATGACGGGACTTTTCTCTGGAACGTGGATGGTGATAAGAAAATTTATCAACTGAGGGTTCATAATTGATTATGCGGATGAAGGTTTTCTTTGGCCTTGTCTTACTCAGTTTCCTGCTCCCCCAAATTCTCGTTTCAGAAGATATCGCGATCGATGTGTTGGGTACTCATCTTTCCTTCAGCTATGACTATAACCAAATCTATGGGGAAAATGTCGAGCTCGACTCGGATTTCTGTCACGTGTATGCGGATTACATCAAGATTGATGTTGCATCCCGTCTTTTTCTGGCTGTCGGAAATGTGGTTTTGGAAAAAAATGGAGTTTTGTCCAGTTGTGATGAGTTTCTCTTTAATCCCGAAGAGGAAGATGGCCTGCTCATCCGGTACAAAGAAACTATCCAGTTCGAACAAATGGGGGAAAAGGAGGTGTCTTCTCTTTCCTCCCATTTAAGATTTTTTGAAAACGTAAACCTTCTTCGATTCCAAAAATCATTCATCTCCTTTACAGGACAGCATTTTACGATTACCGAGAATTACGATGTTTTCGGATATGATGTCACCATGTATATCGAAGGGCTTGAGTCATTAGGGCTGAGAAAATTCAAGCTGTCAGAGGGAATCCAACAGGAGAGAAATGGATTTTATCTGGGCAGCGTTTGGTACAGCCGTTCACAAGGTATCACAACACGGGCGGGTTTTCTCTATGATAAAGAAAACAAAGTTAACAGTCAGACACAGATTTACTATGAAGAGCGCTCCATTTTAAAAGATTATGAAGGATTGAAAAGACAAGTGGATGTCACTACGTCCACCTTCTTTAATTTAAGCGAAAGCCTCAATCTGGGTATTTTGGGAAACTACAACTCGAGCACACAATGGAATGCGCAGTTTGTGTTGGATAAAAAATGGGGGGCGAAGAACCACACCCAAATCGATTTTGCTTATAACAATCCTTTGAACCGCGATCAGGAGGCCTGGTTCGGCTTGGAATCAAAACTCTATGGAGGGAAATTAGGGAATCTTTTCTTTTCAGGCCGGTATGAGCTTCACAATCAGGTGCTGGCGAATTTTTCCTACACTCACACTCCTCTTAAAAATGTCAATGTTCTTTTAAACTCTTCCTATTCTCAGATTCGGTTGGGAGACAGTTTGGGAAAATCCAGGATTTTTACCGGTAATCTTAAGCTCTCCTACGGCACAAAAGTCTTCAATCTTTCCTCTGACTATTATTTGAATCAGGATCTTTTTGGGCAACAGATGCTCTCTCAACCCCAACTGCGCTTTGCCCTGAATACTTTTCAGCTGTACGATGGTCTTCTCTCGGCCTCTTTCAGCAATATTTTTATCTATAACAGGTTTAAGACTGATGAACTCAGGAAGGACGGGTACAGCAACAACACGATTTTTAATCTCTCCAGCCAACCGATCTTTGTCGGTAAGAACTTGATCCTGGATTTTAATCTGGCTGTCGAGCAGTTCTTTGAAAAAGCAGGGCGGAACTTCACGTCCAGTGGGTTTATATTTAAAGTCAAACAGATTTTGACAAAAGGCGTGTCTCTGGAGGGATTTTACAGCGTGTACTCACGGAGGAAATCTGAAAATTGGTTTATTGAAGGGACAACCAGTCAAGATCTCAGCACGGTCCTTCGAGTCAATCCGGCCGAAAATTTGAATGGGTGGATATCCTTTTCCTATGATCCGGAAAACAGCCAGTGGCGGGAGTCATTTGTGGATATCTCCATTGGATTTTTAAAAAATTGGCAATTTCATTCTCTGGCCAACTATGATTTTTTGTTGAAAAAGATAAACAATGTCGATCTCTATCTACTCAGGGATACGGGGCGTTTTCAGATCCGATTGATATGGAGAAGCCTTTCCAAACAGTTTCTTATAGAGTTGATCCCAAAATGAAAAAAAAGATTCTTCTAGTGGTATGTGTGGGGATTATTCTTTATTGTGTGGGCTGTATCACTTTCAGGATTATCCCCTCATATCCGGTGGAGGGTTATGTTGAGAGTGTAAGCCTCTGTAAAGGGATAGATGAGAGTGGAGAACTTCTTGCTCCGCTTGATATCAGAGAAGAATTTTCTATCAATGAAGACAACATCATTTGCTTTGTGATCTTAAAAAATATCAGCAGAAAAATCCAGCTGCAATGGAAATGGTATGCACCGAATCAGTCTTTGTCTCGAGCCACTGAAAATGTCGTTGTTAACAAAGAGGAGAGTCAGTTGGAAACGCTCACGGCCTATGACGAACTGATGCTCAATCTCCGAGAGGAGGATAAGATTGTGGGACAGTGGACAGTTGTCGTGTTCCTCGATAATCAGCTTATTGCCCGGCGGTTATTTGAAGTCAAATAGTTTTTATATCAAAAATATTTTCTTTTCCAAAAGCACATGATAAACTAACTCAGTCGTGAGGGTCCAATTATCTCATTTTTTCATTTTCTTTCTTTTTTTATTCTATAATTTTTTTTCACTCGATTTATATTTATCATAAAAGGAGGTTTTTATGGGTGATATTGTAATAGCCAGTGCCGTCAGGACTGCAGGAGGCGGTTTTGGGGGCTCTTTTAAAAAGATTTCTGCCGTGGAATTAGGGGCCTTGATCCTGCCTGAGGCTGTCCGGAGAGCAGGAATAGAATCCAGTGAAATCGATGAAGTTGTGTATGGAACCGGTTGGCAGGCAGGTTTAGGGCCGAATATCGGCCGGCTTGCTACGGTTAAAGGAGGACTGCCTTTCGAAGTGCCGGCATTTACAGTTAACAAGAGATGTGGATCTTCCCTGCGTGCAACATCCCTGGCCGTGCAGTTGATTAAGGCGGGAGATGCACAGACTGTCCTTGTCGGCGGATCGGAAAATTCTTCCCAGGTCCCTTATATCGCACAAGGGGCCAGGTGGGGAAACCGAATGGGAGACGGGAAGCTGATCGACATCCTTCATAAAGATGGATTTATGTGTCCTCTAGCCGGACATCTCATGGGAAACACGGCAGAGGCTCTCGTCGAAAAGTACAATATCAGCCGCGAAGAACAGGATGAGTGGGCGGCAGGAAGTCAATCCAAAGCGCTCCGGGCCGGCCGGGAAGGCAAGTTTAAGGACGAGATCCTCCCTGTCGAAATTCCGGTGAGGAAGGGAGATCCCATTCTGTTTGATTCAGAGGAAATTCCTAGAGATGGTGTGACAGTCGAGAAACTGGCCAAACTGAAACCGGTATTTAAAAAGGACGGAACGGTTACAGCAGGAAACAGCTGTGCTCTCTGTGACGCGGCCGCGGCTCTTGTGGTCATGACAAAAGAGAGAGCGGATGAACTAGGTGTCAAGCCTTTAGCACGTTTTGTTTCCTATGCGCACGTCGGTGTGGATCCAAATATTATGGGCATCGGTCCGGTGCCTGCTGTTCATAAAGCGTTGGAAAAAGCGGGAATGAAGCTCACGGATATTGATATTATTGAGATCAATGAAGCTTTTGCCGCACAGATTCTGGCCGTGGAGAGGGAATTGAAATGGGACCGTGAGAAAGTGAACGTTCACGGTGGGGCGATTGCCCTCGGTCATCCGGTGGGGGCCACAGGCGCGAAGATCCTAACGACTCTGCTGTACGCATTAAGGGACTCGGATAAAAATCTGGGATTGGTCAGCCTTTGTATCGGCGGCGGTCAAGGCGTGGCCATTGTACTCGAGAGAATGAACTAGAGGGGGACTCAATGGATATAAAAAGACCATTTGTACTTGGAACGGGAATCATGGGTGCCGGGATCGGACAGCTTTGTGCGCAGAAGGGCTATGATGTCGACATTGTCGATATTTCGAATGAAATTTTAGATAAAGCGAAAGCCAAAGTCCAAAAAGGCATGGAACGGCGGATCGAAAAGGGTAAAATTACACAGGAGGACATGGATTCCGTGCTCTCCCGCATGCACTGGTCCACCGATATTGAAAAGGCTGCGAACAGTGATTTTGTTTTCGAAGCGGTCCTTGAAAATATGGACCTGAAAAAAGAAATATTCGGGAAATTTGCAGCCATCTGTTCACCTGAAACAATTCTTGCAACAAACACCACAGCGCTTTCGATAAGTCAAATCGCTTCGGCCGCAACACATCCTGAGCGCGTCGTCGGTATGCATTTCTTTAATCCGGCCGTGATCATGAAACTGGTAGAAATCATCCGTGGAGACGAAACATCCGATGCGACTGTCGAAAAGGCAAAGGCCTTTGCGGAAAAACTGGGAAAAGTTCCCAT
>CAZEWV010000224.1:0-4998 GCA_964516025.1 uncultured Eubacteriales bacterium | reverse complement strand
TCTTATTGCCAAGGAACTTGACATTCCCATCATTCTCACAAAGAAGTATCATGGACATGTGAAATCCTGGTTTCAGAAGTTTTTTGGAACCCGTAAGACAATGCTGGATTGAACATTCCAACACACAACACACAGGAAAAATTCAAATGGAACAGAACCCAAATAATTTAAAGCAATAGAGTGCAACTTTTTTATCTTTAGCAGTGTTTCTGTTATTTAGGAGAAAACACATGAAAAAATTTATAAAATTTAGCGCATGTCTTTTTATCTTTTTTCTTTTTACGCTTTCGACATCAAGTGCTCAAAAAATAGAGACCGTTGATGGTGTTCAAATCATTCACAACGAGGCTCAAGGGCAGTGGGGAAAAAATCCTCAAGTCGAGCTCGAATTTATCAAAACAATCGGCGAGATGGATTCCTTAGATGACGAAGTGATTTTCTTTATGCCTACGGATATTGGTTTTGACCTCAAGGGAAATATTTATGTTCTGGATTCAGGGAATCACCGCATCCAGAAGTTTTCACCTGACGGAGAATATTTGACCACTCTTGGAGGGCAGGGGCAGGGACCCGGGGAGTTTCAGTACCCTCAATCCCTATCCATTGATTCTGAAGGGTATCTGTATATTTCCGATATGGGGAACCGGAAGATCCACGTTTTAAAGCCCGGTGGAGGCGAGCATCACACGATTCAAATGAATGAGGGGGGTGTCGATAATATCAGGTGTCTTTCAAATGGACAAATTATTATGGGAGGCGGAGGCGGCCTGATGATGGTGGGGCTCGGAGGCATGAATGAGGATCAGGATTTGGGCAAACTTTTGACGGTCCTTGATTCCGAAGGGAATGTGGTTAAGGAATTTGGGGAAAAGCTGGATTACAAAGACTTCCTTATGAATAGGGCCGGAAACCGGTATCACTTTGCTGTCGATGAAACTGGGTATGTGTATGTGGCCTTCGACGTCCAAAACCGGATTGAAAAGTACTCTCCGGAGGGAGAACTATTGTGGAAATCCGACCGGAAACTTAACTTTGAAGTCACCTCTCCCAAGAAAAAATTAGGCAGTAGGAAAATGAGCGGAGGCATGGTTGAAATCAAGATGCCCCAAATGAACCGGTGTGCGAATGGGATTGCCGTCGATGAAAAAGGCAGAGTGTGGGTTGCCGGTTATAAAAGACAGATCAATGAAGATGAGCAGGTTCAAACATCAGTTAGCGTGAGTATGGATTCTGGAGGACGGCGTTCAATGAGTATGAAACCTGGGGGGAATACCGATGTCAGGGAAACCGATGCGTTCCGGCTGGAAATTTATTCCCCTGAAGGGATGCTGCTGGGGAAGGTTCAGCTGGGTCATTTTGTCGACGACATTCTCATAAACGGAGACAAAATCTACATGCTGGATAAGATGCGTGGCAGCCAGTACTACGAATACAAAATCATCGAAAAATAGAAAAAAGGGGTCACGTCTCGACATTCGACATTTGAATGTCTTCAAATGTCGAATGTCGAGACGTGACCCCTTTTCTTATTCATGCCTCAGGGAGCTGGCCGGATCGGCACTGGCAGCCCGGACCGCCTGGAAGCTGACTGTGAGCAGTGCAAAAATCAGGGCTGAAATTGAAGCCCCGATAAATACGATTGGATTAAGACCTATATTGTAGACATAGTTCTGCAGCCAGCGATTCATGATAAACCAAGCTACTGGCCAGGCAAATAGATTGGCAGCTGTCACCAGAACGAAAAACTCCCGGGATAAGAGTATGACTATATTGGGGATCGAGGCTCCCAGTACTTTCCGGATCCCAATTTCCTTCGTACGTTTCTCCGCCATGAAAGAGGCTAAACCGAGGAGTCCCAAACATGCGATAAAAATGGTGAGAACCGTAAAAGCACCGAAAAGAGTGCCCATCCTCTGTTCTGCCAAATACAATCGATTGAAGGATTCGTCGAGAAAAGAATAGTCAAAAGGAAATGTGGGGGAGACCTTCTCCCAGGCCGACGTTATCCGCTGGAGAGTTTCCTGAATGTTCCCTCCACTTATTCTTATAATCAGGAAGGTGTATGGTTCGACGGGCCGCAATCGAATCACAAGTGGTTCCACCGGAGTGCTGAGAGATTTAAAATGAAAATCCTTCACAATCCCGATAACAATTCCATCTTCTCCCCAGAGAGAGAAAGGTTTATCTACGGGAGATTCATTTCCTAATAGGCGGGCTGCAGCCTGATTAAGGATGTAGGACTGCTCTTCGTCAGAGGGGAATTCTCTCGAAAAAGAACGTCCTTCCGCCATCTCCATCTGCAGAGTTTCAAAATAATCATGAGTGACTGTCACAGAATGAAACAGGACATTGTCGTTGGGATTTTTATCCGGCCAGGAGACTGAAGTGGTGGAATTGAGCATATTAGTCGGCAGCTGGTTGGCGGATGTCACGCCGAGGATACTGGGTTCATTTTGGACCCCGCGTTTGAACGCTTCGTAGAAATTGGCCGTCTGGACACCAAAACGCATATGGATGACATTGTTTCGGTTAAATCCCATTGGTTTGCTGCGAATAAAATTGAGCTGGCCCTGAACGACCAGGCTGACGATAATCAATCCGATAGAAAGCGCAAACTGAAAGACGACGAGTATGCGGCGGAAAAGGCGACCTTTAGGTCCCGTGAAGCTCGATGCGCGCAGCACATTGACGGGATTGAATCCGGACAAAAACAGTGCAGGGTAGAGTCCGGCGCCAAGGCCGACGAGGATCACGATGCCGATCAAACTCAAATACAGGAGTCCGCCTCCTGAAAAATTCAATGCCAGGCTTTTACCGGATAGATTGCTGAAGGCAGGGAGAAGCAGAATGGCTATTCCAAGAGCCAACACAAAGGCGACCAGGGCGTAGAGTACGGATTCGCTCAGAAACTGGCGGAGAATGTCCGTCCGGTAGGCTCCGGTCACTTTGCGCATCCCCACTTCGCGGGCCCTGTTGCCGGAACGGGCCGTTGCCAGATTCATGAAGTTGATGCACGCGATCACCAGCACTAAAAAGGCCGTTAATGAGAAAATTATGATGTACCGGATATCACCATGCCCGGCTATGTCAGCTATATAATCGGGATCGAGGTGAATACTGCTGAGCTTCTGCAAGTGCAGAGAGGTGGTTGATCCGGTATTGTGCTTGCCGATAAAATCTCGAATTTTCTCATTCACAGCCACCGGATCGGCAGCCTCGGTCAGTTCGACATAAGTGTAGTAGGAATTATTGCCCCATTGATCGAGACGCTGCCCTCCCCATTCGAGAAGTACGAAGGGCATCACGAAATCGAACTGCAGATGGGAATTTGAGGGCAGGTCGGCCATAACCCCTTTGACAATCAGATCAAACTGGTTTTCCAGACGAAGGACTTTTCCTATTGGATCCTCACTGCCAAAGTACTTCTCTGCCATGGACTCGCTCAGCACGATCGAGTTTATTGGAGTAAAAACCGTTTCCGGATCTCCTTTAGTCAGAGGAAAACTGAACATCGTCCAGATGGATGGATCCGCCATGCCCAGTCCGCTTTCGTAAAAGCGGTGGTCTTCATAGCGGACTAAAAAACGCGGTGCCAATGTGTAGCGGAAGGCCGCAACGATTTCTGGGAATTCTTCGATCAAAGCGGGAGCTAAAGGTGCAGGTGTGACGGCGACTTTGGAAAGGACATCGCCCGTATAGGTCTGTTCTTCCACTATGCGGTACAGACGATCGGTTTTGGTGTGAAACCTGTCAAAGCTTAACTCGTCAAACACCCAGAGCAGGATTAAAATGCAGCAGGCGATTCCGACAGCCAATCCGGCGATATTGATGAATGAATAACCTTTGTGTTTACGAAAGTTCCTATATGATGTTTTGATATAGCTAAAAAACATAAATCTTCTCCGTCAATGTGTTCCGAGGTGCCGAATTGAATTCAAATACTCAGGACAATCGTTTTTAATCAGAAGCCGAAACCGAGCAAAAATGAAAGGGTTTTATTCTTATGCCCCATGGTCATAGTTTGATGTGTTTCCTGGATGGCCGCGGTGAGACCTTGATTGAATTGAAGCTCCAAAAGCACAAATCTAAAGAGTCTATATCGTGCACCAACAGAAACTCCAAAATCCGTTTTTTTGATCATAATGTCTCTCCCGTCCCAATCATGTACTCCATCTATATTGACTGAATCCAATAAGATTCCGACATATACTCCTGAAAATAAATCAAATGTCTTGTTCAATAAATGAACGTTAATAACAACCGGGATCTCAAGATAATTGAGGTTGGCAATCCTAATCCCTTCGCAAACGGTACAATAATACTTATTCCCTTTCTTTACATAGTTCACTTCCGGCTGGATTGAAAAAAAATCTCCGATTTGAAAAGCGTAAAAAAGGCCTGCTTTTGGACCATTTAATGTGGATGTGCTGAAGAGAATTCCGCTCTTATCGGGAAGAGATAAGCTCAAACCGGACTTGATTCCAATCTCTGAAAAAAGGTTCACGGATGATAAAAACAAGAGTGAGGTCAATCCTAAAAATCCGATCCATTTTTTTTTCATGTTCTCTCTTCTGTTTCTTTTTCAAGAATGTTTCCTTTTATTATACACTTTTTGACTCCATTATCAATTATCTTGCAGAAACAAGGATGGAAATGGAAATATAAAGAAAGGATTCTAGGGTTCAAGGATTCGAGGGGTCGAGTGACTTGCTTAAAAATTATAAAGAATTGAAAGTTTAGAAGAGAGTTGCTAAAATACAAATTAACCTGGATTATTCACGAGTCGAGGTTGCCGCAGATGCGAGGCGTGGCCAATGAAGCTGTGGTATTTCACCGCGAATTGGTCAGAACGAAGCAGATACGGTGAGATCGGCTCGCCTGAAAGGTAAAGTTGGCCGACTTATTTTAAAAAAGTTAAGGAAAATGTTTCAATTACAATGCTGCTAGTGTCTTGTCTCAAAAGTTTTGTTCCTTATAATGGCAACATAAAAATTTAAA
>CAZEWV010000223.1:0-5026 GCA_964516025.1 uncultured Eubacteriales bacterium | reverse complement strand
AGATTATGCCAGAGGGCCGAAACCCCGGGCTTTAGCCCGGGGAGTGGCTTCATTATTGTTTTGTCTTTCTGCACTCAACGTATAACACGGGGGGGAAGTCTGGATAATAGCTAGAGCCGTGGACTTGCATCAAAATCAACGATTTAGAGGATATTTGTATATTTACTTAATTTTTACCAGCTCGACGCGTCTATTTTTTGCTCGACCCTCTTCGGTATCATTAGATTCGATCGGTTTGGTCAAGCCAAAGCCCTTTGAGACCAGACGCGAAGATTCAATGCCGTAAAGAACCATAATTTTTTTTACTGTCTCCGCCCTTCTGCCAGACAAATCAAGGTTGTGTTGTGCAGCACCGGTATTATCGGTGTGGCCTTGTATCTCAATTTTAAGATCCGGGTAGAGTGTCATCAGTTTGACGAACTCAGCGAGAACTTTCTCGGCTCCCAACTGAAGCCTATCGCTGTCCACAGCAAAATTAATTCCATAGACTGCGATCCGTCCTTCCGAATCGAGCACTTTTTTTAATTCTTCTGCTCCGAAACTCAAGACAGGAACCAAAGGTTTTTCATCGATGATTTCCAATGTGTAATCAGCGGAGGCTATAATCAGCTTTGCCCAGGTTATGCCTCCATCTTTTCTAGGAACCGAAAAAACCAGAGAATTGCTTCCTTTGCTGTGCTCTTTGCCACCTTTTTCCAGTGCGGCTGAAATGTAGTTTCCAATTATTTCTCCCTTAGATACGCTCTTTATCTTTTCTCCACTGCTATCTAACATCTCATATCGTAAACGCCAATATTCTCCACTTACTTTTTTTGTAACTCTCATACCCCCTTCATTAACTCTGAGCGAAATTGTAAAGTATGATTCGTGTCTTGAAGATCTTTCTATGAGGTTTGCTCCCGGCATTGGTTTAATAACCGGGTGTTCCGGCTTCTCATTTTCCTGAAATGCCAAAACAGTTAAAGAACTCATAATCAAAAAAATTGAAAGCAAAACGGCTAATGTGATTTTTTTCATTATATTTCTCCTAACGGATCCCAGAATGTTAAAATTTTATCTTAGCATAAGCACTTTGGTGCGAGCAAACGGTTCGTCTTCAAGTAGTCTCGGACTCTTTCTCTGGTTCAGTTGACGCTGCGGCAAGGCCTAAGCTATAATTCCAACAAGAAAAATCCTATCTTTTTAAAATCTCGATAACGGGAAAGGAGACATCCCGAGAAGCCGTCGGCTTGAATTTTACGGACCCGATGGGAAAATGCATGGCTGGATCATTTTAAATGCCAGGAAGGAGCCTCTTGTCTGGGCGACTACGCAGTACAGGTACACGTTTGGGCCGATGAAGCGGTTTGGAAACCTCCGGGTCCCCAACTGGGCTGTCTACGAAAACGGATCGACCCTGTATGAAACGATTTCGCTTAAAGGCAGCAATCAGATCCCTGATCTCTCCCTTTTCCAACCTCCTCCTGAATACAGAGGAAAGAAGTAATCTGAACCAGCTTTCCCCTTTTTATTGTTCTTTTTTCTCAGGCTGATAGGTGTTCAATACCTTTTTATTCTGGAGCATTAAAGCTGAAAGCAGAGTGATCAGAGCCACAACGCCCAGAATGATAGCCATGACGGTCCATGATTCTCCTACTGCGATTCTCAATCTTCGGAGATAGAGAAGGCGTTCTATCCAAATTATACCTCCACAAATAAGGTAAAATTGATAGATTCTTATAATCCACTTCCGTTTAATAAATAGGATGAGGGGAAAGAGAAGGACAAACGGAACCAGCCAGTTCATATCGATTCGTGAAAAATGGGCCGCAAGTAAAACACTCGATATTATAGGAAGAATAAATATTTTTATCATAATGGCCAAATTATAACATGTTTTTTCCATACAAAATCATAACTTTATCTCTATTTGACAGAGCTGGTGCTTATTTATATCCTGTAACTCTGTGATTGTCACATCTATCTGATCTATGACTTAAGGAGACATACATGCGAGGACGAATTATTGCTTCGATATTTGCCATTTTGCTCATGTTCAATTTGGGTCTAGCCTCAGACCAGACAAATTGGCCTCAATTTAGAGGCCCAGGCGGATTGGGGATTGCTAAAGATGGCCAGAAACTGCCCGTTGAATTTGATCAGGCGAACAATATGATCTGGAAAAGTGAAGTAAGCAAGGGGAATTCTTCACCGTGTGTGTGGGGAGACCGTATTTTTATAACTGGAATGTCGGATAAAAAATTGGAGACGATATGTTTGGATCGTAACAATGGGAAAATTCTGTGGAGGCAGTCTGTTACGCCGGAAAAAATCGAACGTATCCATCCCATAAACTCTCCGGCAACGCCCACTCCCACAACCGATGGAGAACGTGTGTTTGTCTATTTTGGTTCATACGGATTACTCTGTTATGATTTTGAAGGCCGTGAGATATGGAAGAGAACTCTTCCTCCGCCTCTGAGTATGTATGGGACGGCGGCGTCTCCGATTATGGCGGGTGATTACTTGATTTTTTGTAATGATCAAAAAACAGGGTCCTATCTGGAAGCCATTGATCCTGAGTCGGGAAAAACCGTGTGGAAGACACCCCGTGAGAAGTTTGCCGCGGGCTGGTCAACGCCCATGCTCTGGAAGAACAATGGAGTCGATGAACTGGTTATCTATGGCATTTGGTGGATGACGGGCTACGACTTAAAAACCGGAGCAGAACGGTGGTCCGTGCCGGGCCTTACGGATGAGCCTTGTATAACTCCTGTAACCGGAGAAGGATTGGTGTTCACCACTTCTTACAATATGAAAAACAATCCTGAGGTGATCGGGATTCCCGAATTTGATGAGCTGTTAGAGGAATATGATAAAGACAATGATGGCGAGCTGACCCGTGAGGAAGTCAAGGCCAATCAAAGCATTCTCTCGAGATACGATGCCGACGGGGAAGGGGACCATCCTCTACGCGGTTTTTTTAGATTTTTAGATGTAGACAAAAGCGGAAAGATCACGGTCAAAGAATGGAGCAAAATGATTTCCTTCCTCAACAGCTTTAAACAAGAAAATGCATTGATGGCGATTCGTCCATCGGGCGATCCTGAAAAGGAGCCTGAGGTTGTCTGGAAGCACAACTATGGAGTGCCCGAATGTCCGTCGCCGCTCTATTACGATGGCCGCATCTATATGGTTAAAAATGGGGGGATTGTCTCCTGCTTGGTGGCAGAGACGGGCGAATTGAAATATCAGGATAAACTGAGAGTGGGGGGGCCTTACTACTCCTCGCCGGTTGTTGGGGATGGGAAAATTTATGTGCCGTCGGCCAGAGGTGTGATTACAGTTTTTGAACCGGGAGATGATCTGAATGTTTTGGCACGAAACGATTTAAAGGAACGGATGATGGCGACGCCTGCGATCGTAGATGGGACGATCTATGTGAGGACAGAAAACAATGTCTATGCTTTTGGACTCTCAAAGTAATTAGTAGCGAGAAATAAAAAGAAAACATGACGATGATAAAAAATGAAAGCCATTGAAGTTGAAAACCTGACAAAAAATTTTAACGATGTTGTCGCCGTGGACAATATCACCTTCACGGTGGATACGGGGGAGCTCTTTGGACTTCTCGGTCCGAACGGGGCCGGAAAAACGACGATTATCAATATGCTGTCCACTCTCCTGAAAAAAACATCCGGTTCAGGGACTGTCGCCGGTTTTGATATTTCAAAGAATAAAAACGATGTCCGGCGCAGCATTGGCGTTGTTTTCCAGGAGCCGGCACTGGACTCTAAACTGACTGGGCGGGAAAACCTTGAGTTTCATTCCATGATGTATGGGATCGGAAAAGAGGACCGGAAAGCCCGGATCAAAGATGTCCTCAATCTGGTGGACCTGTCTGAAAAGGAACGTGTCCTGGTGGAGAAGTATTCCGGAGGCATGAAGAGACGATTGGAAATCGCACGCGGTTTGATTCACAGGCCGAAGGTTCTATTTTTGGATGAACCCACACTTGGGCTCGATGCACAAACCAGACGTAATATCTGGGATTATATAAAAAGACTTAATCGAGAAACGGATGTTACAATCATACTGACCACTCATTACATGGAAGAGGCCGACTTCTTATGCTCACGGATTGCCATCATGGATCAGGGCAAATTTGTAGCCCTGGATTCACCAACCAAGTTAAAGGATATTCTTGGAGGTGATGTTGTCACTCTTGAAATTGAAGGCAGAGCGGATGAATTAATCAATTTGATGAAAAGCCTGGAGTGGATAAAAACTTTGACTCAACACAATGGCCATCTGAGCTTGACCCTGGAGAAGGGGGAGAAGCGTATTCCGGAATTGATCAATTTAGCCAATAAAAATGACGTCCGAGTTACAAGTGTGAATCTGCGGAAACCCAGTCTCGAGGATGTGTTTCTTCATTATACAGGACGGACGATAAGGCAGGAGGAATCCAGTCAGGCCGAGCGAAATAAGGCTATGATGAGAGGACGTATGGGGCGAAGACGATGATAAGCCGAACCGCAATTTATGTTCTTTGGCTGAGGGAAATGAAACGGTTTCTCCGTGCGAAATCGCGAATTGTTGGAACTGTGGCCATGCCTCTTTTTTTCTTAGCATTTTTGGGAATGGGTTTCAAGAAAATTGCTGTACCGGGGATGTCCGAGGAGGTAGATTCTTTCCTTTTTCTCGTTCCGGGGATGATAGGGATGAATTTGCTGTTCTCGTCGACTTTTGGCGGCCTTTCAGTGCTTTGGGATAGAGAATTCGGTTTTCTCAAGGAAATCATGGTGGCACCGGTTTCCCGTATTTCGATTGTGATGGGAAGAATTGCCGGCGGTGTGACAACAGCCTTAATCCAGGGATTATTTATACTGGGGATTACATCTCTTTTTGGTTTCCGGATAAAGTCCTTTCTCTCCCTGGGAATGGCGATTGTGTTTATGATTTTAATTTCCGTGGCCTTTCTTGGACTCGGTCTTATATTTGCCTCCAAGATGAAAGATATGCAGGGATTTTCCATGGTGATGAA
>CAZEWV010000222.1:0-5032 GCA_964516025.1 uncultured Eubacteriales bacterium | reverse complement strand
TTATGCCGAGTATCTCAAAGACAAGGAAGGGCAGAAACATATTTTCCTCTTCTATGAAAGGGAATTCTATCCCCAGCTTGATCCCAATACTCTAGAAAAATTTATGACTCAGTACCAGGACAATCCCTCTCTGCAGTTCACGATGTCGAATCTGTTTCAATCTTATAAAAAAGATGTCACCATTGATATGGACAGAGTAAAGCAGGCTTTTGCGGATTCCTCCCTCTCTATACATTTTCTCTTCTTAAAGAGGATGAGTATCAACAGACGTGGCCTGCTAATGCAGGAACGATCAGAAGATATCTATAATGCATTCAGGCAGATGGCTCAGGCGACGGGAGGCCTGACCGAGACCTCAGCCAATCCCGCATGGGCATTCAAAAAAGCCGTGGATGCCTTTGAGAACTATTATCTGCTCTACTATTCTCCGACAAATTACAGTCAGGATGGAAAGTTTAAGAATATCGAAGTGAGAGTCAAAGACAAGAGATTTCGTATCACGCATCGCGCGGGATATTTTGCAAACTGATAGGAAAAAAATTTTGTTTCCATGATTTTAAAAAAATATTATAATAACTGAGAATATTTTTGTATCCATGGAGGTCGTCATGAAACACAACAAAATCATGTATAGTTTTTTCTTAGGCTTTATGGTTTTAGCTCTCTGCAGCCCCGGAATGTCTAAAGATAAAGTCGTTCAAAGCCAATGGACGACGTCTCCGCCTAACATTGACGGTTCAAATAGTGACTGGGAAGGTGGAACGCTGACGTTGTACAAAAAGGCACAGGTGGATTATGCCTTTAGAAATGATGACGATAATCTCTATGTGATTTTTATTTTTAACGATCCCAGAGCGTTTATGAGTACAATTCGACGATCCGGAATCACTCTCTGGCTCAATACGGATGGAAAAAAGAAAAAAAATTACGGCATCAAATTCGCCATAAAGACGGTCTCGGCCGACAACTATATTCAAATTGTGGAACAGATGATGGGCGAATCCATGCCTGAAGATAAGAAACAACAGATTAAGGCCAAAGAAAGCTACCAGATCTTTCACAATGAGGTTATCGATAAGCAAGGCGAAGCTCCAGCCATCGCCAGTGGTCCGACCGCACCTGCATTTAATACGAGCGGGGGAAGAGAAACCGTGGTTTATGAGTTTAAGATCCCTCTAAAAAAAGATGAAACTCACCCTGTAGGCATCGGCACTCAACCTGGAGGATCACTCACAATAGGATTTGAGTGGGGCGGCACAACTAAAGAGATGAGGCAGGATAGTATAAAAAACCAAACTGCGGGGGGATCTAGAGCCAGCGGGAGGGGTTCTTCCGGTAGTTTAACAGGGGAAACAGGAGTGAGTGGCACCTCCTTAAAACGGGGCTTGAACCAAATGTCAAGGCTGAGAGCTGTAACATATATCTTCTGGTCCGATATCCAATTAGCCGATAAACAATAATTATAAACCACAATTTAAGCCTTATTCTCTATCTTCTGGTTTTTTAGTTTGATCTCAAAAATTCCATGGAGGAATCCTTGAAAATTAAAGCTGGAAGCAGGATAATTTTCCTGTTTACCGCCCTGATACAATTTGGGATAGTGTTTTCAGGCGGTTTGCTTTTGGCTGCAGAAGGTAACAACTACAATGTTCTACTGATAACCATTGATACGATAAGACCGGATAGACTCAGCTGCTACAGCACAAAGTACCTTAAAACCCCTAACATCGAAACACTCGCGGATAGGGGAGTCCTCTTTGAAAGAGCGTTTGCCCATAACTCCATAACTCTTCCCTCCCATGCCAATATTTTATTGGGAACAACACCTCTTTATCATGGTGTTCACGACAACGCGAAGTTCAGAATCTCCGAAGATTCTCTCACTATGGCTGAATTTTTAAAGAGCAAAGGTTATGCCACTGCAGCTTTTATAGGAGCGTTTCCTCTTGACTCACGTTTTGGATTAAATCAAGGTTTTGATGTTTATGACGAATCTTATCCCTCAAAATCTTCGGTCGTATTTGTCCCTCCGGAGAGAACGGCCGAGGAAGTGATCAAACCGGCTCTGGAATGGCTCGAAGACCAAAACTCCAAGTGGTTTTGCTGGATTCATCTTTGGGACCCCCATACGCTCTACCAACCTCCCGAGCCATTTGCCAGCCAGTATAAAGAGGATCCTTACTCTGGAGAGGTCGCATACGTGGATGCGGAATTAAAGAAAATTTTTGATTTTATAGATAACGAATATTTGAAAGATTATACTCTTGTTATACTGACCGGCGACCATGGCGAGTCTCTCGGTGAGCACGGCGAACTCTCTCACACTTATTTTGCCTACAACAGCACGATCTGGGTGCCGTTGATGATGGCGGGCCCCGGAATCAAGGCGAGTCGGATCGAAAAAAATGTCTGTCATATCGATATTTTCCCCACTCTCTGCGATATCCTGAACGTAAAAAAACCAGCTTTCCTTCAAGGAGTGTCCCTTCTGCCTTTAATGAACGGAAAAAAGTTCGATAAAAGACCCATCTTTTTTGAGTCTTTGGGCCCTTACTACAACCAGGGCTGGGCTCCTCAATGGGGTTTTATAGAGGGGAAAGAGAAATTTATCGATTCTCCTATTCCTGAATTTTATGATCTGGACAGTGATTTCAATGAGTTGGACAACAGTATCGAAAATATCGATGTAGAGAGATATCTTAAAAAACTTGATGAACTCAAAGACAACCTGACTTCTTCCCGAAACTCCCAGAATGCTCAGCCAATGGACCGTGAGGTCCAGGAAAAACTGAGAAGTTTGGGGTATTTGGTCTCGCCCACATCGAATACAAAAGAATCCTACGGGCCGGAAGATGATCTCAAAACCCTTCTCCCTTTCCAGAAAAAATTAGACCAGGCGATCATTCTAGGGGATGAGGGAAAAATAGAGGAGAGCACACAACTGCTCAACGAAATTATCACAGAGCAGGCAGATTTTGCACAAGCCTATCTCTACCTTTATCAAATCCACATCGATCAAGGGCACAAAGATAAGGTCATGGAGGTCCTAGAGAAAGGAATGAAGAATAATCCGCAAAACTATGCCATCGTTTCAACCTTTGGTGTTTTTTTAGTGAGAGAAGAGCAGTTTGATAGGGGCATAGAGGTTCTCCAAAAAGCGCTGTCTTTGATGGACTTTGACCCTGATGCGTGGCATTATTTGGGATTTGCGTATTGGAGAAAAAGGGATAATCAAAAGGCTCTTGAATACTACAGAAAAGCCATTTCCCTCGATGACAGCGATCCGATGGTCTATTATAACTTAGGGATGCTTCATCTCTCCATCTTTATGAATTCGAAGAAGAGGGATGACCATTGGCAAGCCATGGAGTCATTTAAAGAAGCCCTTGAGCATGACAGAAATTTTGTTTTGGCCTTTAGAGGGCTGGGGATAGGCTATAGAATTCAGGGACAAACGAGGGATGCCATACTTGTATGGGAACAGGCCCTGCAATTGAGTCCAAACGATGAATTTCTTCTCTCTAATCTCGGTGACGCCAATAGAGAAATAGGAAACAAAGCCCAAGCCATCAAATACTTTGAGAGCTATCTTTCCATAAAAAGCAGCACGATTTCTCCTGAAGAAAAGATCAAAATAGAAGCTCTTATTAGAGAGTTAAAGAAAGATTAATTTACATATACTAAAAGGGTTCGAGTGACCCCCCAATTGTCATGACGGAGAGAGAAGGCAAGGGATTCAAACCCATTGAATCCTTAAATCCTTTGCATCAACTTATCGGGAGAAGAACCAAATAGACTAATCCTGCCGTTTTAGAAAATCCAATAATTTGGATGAATTCAATTATTTGTATGGTCTTAGATTTCCTCCATTTCTAAGTGGTTGAAATCAATAGGATTAAAAATGAATATTTTGGCACAAAAGTTGCTATTAAAGAGATAATGTCAAAAATACCTGAAGAAAGAATTCTTCAAACAAGGAGGGCTTTCCCCGGAGAAATATTAAAAACAAAGGCAAATGGTTGGAATGTAAATATACATTCCAGGGCAATGAACAGCTTTCCCTTCTTCGAAAAAAGAAGGGGGAGAAAAGGAGTTAAGGAATGCGAAAATTATTAGCCGTTCTATTTGTGTGTTTGCTGGCAGTCCCAGTAGCCGCACAGATGAGAACCGGAAACCTTTACGGAACGGTTGTTGATCAGGATGGAGTGCCTCTCCCCGGAGTGAATGTAACTCTCATAAGTACGGGTGGAGCCCCCATGACAGCAGTCAGCAACAATGAAGGTGTATTCAGATTTCTCTCACTCCCTCCCAGCGCCAACTATGAAGTTAGAGCAGAACTTGCAGGTTTTAAAACCAAGATCGAACAGGGCATTATCATCAGAATTGGACAGAATGTCAACATTGAAGTCACCATGGCAATGGGAGCGATCGAGGAAGAGGTGACCGTTATCGCGACAACACCGACCGTTACACCCAAAAAAACGGAAGTCTCTCATTCTCTTTCCCGTGAAGTCATGATGGCACTGCCTTCCGCTCGAGATCCCTGGGTTGTTATCCAGATGGTTCCTTCAATCCTGATGGACAGGGAAAATATTGGAGGTGGTGATTCAGGTCAGCAGTCCTCTTTTGTTTCAAAAGGTGAGGGAACGGACTCGTGGGTTATGGATGGAATCCAGATTACGGATTTGACCTCGACATCTTCTCCGACATACTTTGACTTTGATATCTTTGAAGAAATCAGCGTCACAACCGGTATGCCGGATGTCGAGAACCGGGATCGCGCCATCGTCATCAACATGGTGACACGGCGTGGCCAGAACAAATTTGGATTTGGCGGAAGATTCTTCCTGACAGATGAATCCTGGCAGGGGAACCCAAGTGGAGAAGCTTATGAATCGGTTAAAGATATTTTAGATCCCGACTACCTTGACCCAAATAAGGGATACAATCACATCAAACAGATCAAGGATTTCGGATTCAATATGGGTGGTCCGCTGGTTCAGGACAAAGTCTGGTGGTGGATGTCTTATGG
>CAZEWV010000221.1:0-5039 GCA_964516025.1 uncultured Eubacteriales bacterium | reverse complement strand
CCCTTTTTCTTCACTCCCCACTGTTCTTATGACAATATTATATTTCTCTCTAACATAATTGACGATCTTTTCAGGATCTATCCCCTCAATGGAAAACGCCGTCAGCCCTCCACTTAGATAGGGATCCTCAGAAGTATGGAGTTTAACTCCCGGGATTCTTTTTAATTCTTTCTTCAGATATCCGGCCAAAGCTTTTATGCGCCGCTCGATTCTTTCACGGCCTAATATATTTTGAAAATCCATGGCTTCACCCAGCGCCACGATGATGGGATCGGCCCTCTGGGAGAGTGTCTCAAACTTCAAGGCACCTTCATTCGTGTCCCAACCGGAAGAGGCAATCGTCGGCCACAATCGGTCCTGCACCTCTTTTTTTACGAACAAAACACCCACACCTGTAGGGGCTCCCAACCATTTGTAGGGACTAGAAGCATAAAAATCGATGCCCATATCTTTCACATCGAGATTCAGCATCCCAATCGCATGGGCACCGTCGGCAACAACAAGCACCCCTTTTTCATGTGCCATCGCACAGAGCTCTCTAACAGGTGCGATAAGTCCGGAGATAAAGACGGTATGGCTGATGCTTATGATTTTTGTTTTGGATGAAATAGCTTTTTCAAACGTGCCGACAAAATCATTTACATTCTTTGGGGGCAGCCCAATCGGCACCTCTTTAATGGCAATCCCATATCTTTTTTCCTTCAACTTCCAAGGATGAATCCCCGCAGGATGTTCCATATCCGAAATGAGCACTTCATCGCCCGGCTCCATGTCTAAACCGTTGGCCACAAAATTCATCCCCTCTGTGGTGTTCCTGTTGATAACGATCTCATCAGGAGATGCATTGATAAACTGGGCCAACTTGATCCGCACTTCATCCTTTTTCTTAGAAATGAAATTATACACATCATAGGGATTGGTACACTGTTTCCTGAAGGTTTTCATCAGTGTATTGAAAACCGGTTTAGGCATGGGGCCAATCGTCCCGTTGTTCATCATGATCACATCGTCTTGGAACAGATAGTGTTTTCGAAGCGCATCCCAGTAGACCCCATCTGGAGATTCATCGCGGATGTACTTTTGATTTAAAGACATCACACTCTGGTAAATAGATGCATTGAGCCTGCTTAACGAAGCAATAGAGACAGCTGATCCGGCGGCAAAATACTTAACAAAATCCCTTCTGGAAAAACCTGCAGATGGCACACTATTTTTTAATTTGGAAGTATCCATTAGACCCTCCTAAAAAGACAGACATCCTCTAAAAAACTATGCGAATATTTTGTTTAGGCTTGACTCATCCTAAACCTTGATTTCTTTTATCTTCACCTTGGAAAGGTCCATCTGGCCCAAGCCATGTGCATAAGCCGCTTTAATCGTAAAAATATCCTCGGCTTTAAGTCCCCACAAAGTGCAGCAGTATGAATCGATGGCAACCCTGTCCAATCCGGCCACTATCTTTTGCGGTTTTAAAACTTTTCCCGGTCCCATCGGCCCGTTTGTTATAATAAACTCTGTGGCATCCACAATATTTAAACTAGGGCTAATAACCGTGTTAAGGTCAGCAATACACTGGTCGAGAAACTGGATATCGCTGGGCACCGTTCTCCATCCTTCTTTATGGAATGTTCTGTTGCTGGCTCGATAATTCAGCCCCATGTGGTTTTTTAAAGTCCCGGTAAACTTGTTTCCTGCATGGTCCTTCGTAATCGGCATATTGATAAATACATCGTTGTTATAGAACTCTTTCAATATCATCACCTCTTTCAGTGATTTTCCTGCAGCGACCTTCACCGGTCTAAAATTGGCTTCCTCACCGGCTATCAATTTAAGATTTGCCCCCTCTTCTTTCAGCACCACGTCTAATTTCGTTGCCTCCCAGTTATCCATTTCCAACCAGGACAGGCAGTTGACTTCTTTGGCTCCGGCCTCCATGCACATCCGGACCACAGCCCGGACAATCTCAGCCTTAGTGAACGTTCCGGGATGCCATCGCTGCACATTGGGAAGAATGGCCACCTTTGCGCCCCTTGGAACAAACCTTTTGATTCCGCCCAGGAGTTCAACAGCGCTGACCGTATTATCATAATAGTCACCGCCCATAGTCACCGCGATATCAACCTTATCCTGGCCGAAAGCCGATAAAGGCCCTTTAACAACACCAGTAAGCATGGAAGCGCCTAAGGCCGTCACTCCAATCCTGGTGCTTTTCTTAAAAAACTCTCTGCGGTTAATTTTGTGTCCCATAAAACCTCCTCATTGTGAAGTACCTGACCTCAGGATTATGATGGAGAAATCATATAATAGTGAACTCGAAAGTTCAAATGTTCGCTTTTTTCAGCACAATACTGCCCTGAGACACGCCGATATCCCTGGCCACTACAGAACATTTTGCCTTGAGAAGGAAAAAAATAGGCCTGTGTTCATCGGACAGTCCTTCGTAGTTTCCCTGTCCTTTGCTTATGATTAAATCAGCCGAGTGATAGAGTTCAAGAAACTTTTCCGAGCACAGACTCAAAATACACCCCGGAGCATCACACCCGGAAGAAAAAATCTCAGCAACCTTATCGATTCCAGCCTCGACGGCGTCCTCAAAAATGGCATCATTGATGATCGGACGCTCACGAACAGTATATGTCACCGGTTTCCCCATTTCTTCGATGAGCAAGCAGTCAAACACGGTTTCTCCCGCATTGTCACCAATAAAAAGAATATTGTTCGCCTCATTTAGGGTCTTACAAAACGCTTGATAGTGATCGACGGCAAAATCCATTTTGAGGATCGCATCGAGATCTTTCTCCATGTCAAATTTTGCATTTGTACCAAAATCAAT
This sequence comes from uncultured Eubacteriales bacterium, assembly GCA_964516025.1. GTDB lineage: Bacteria > Acidobacteriota > Aminicenantia > Aminicenantales > Aminicenantaceae > JAUWVG01. The sequence continues at coordinate 2,206 of CAZEWV010000221.1, read as the reverse complement.
CACATTCCCAGCTATGGAGATGCGAATGGCCGTCAACAGAGGATCTTCCGAAGACCGGATGAGCGACTTTAATTTCGGATAAAGTTGGAGGGCCTGTTTCGTGTGCAGTTTCTTGATCTCCCGAAAGGGATCTTTAATGCCGGTGACTGTTGATACAATCCGGTAGACTTCCCGGCCAAACTCAGAAGGCGTGGCATCCAGCGGCATGGTGGGAAGAAACAGGCAGACCTGTTTCATGATGTTGTGGATTTTTTCCTTTTCGGTCTTGACCATCTCGGCCGCGTTGAGAGCCTGAGTGACAAGGCAGGGAAAACATTCAAGTTGAGTTTTCACGTTTTAGACATCCTTATTCCATCTGCAAGCATTCGACTGTGACTGGGAAAGGCGATCTCGGGAAGATCCTGTGGATAAAAATACTTTACCTCCAGTGAATCGGATCCTGGCTGGAGTTCGCCGAACACGTCAACCTCATATCCAATGATGATCACGTTTTTGTACATGGATGACTCCTGGGAATAGACACCCACCAACTTGACGATCTTTCCTTTAAGCCCGGTCTCCTCCTCCAGCTCTCGCAGGCAGCCCATCTCGGGGGTCTCTTCAATCTCAATAAAACCGGAAGGCAGGGCCCACTGCCCATACCCGGGTTCGACTCCCCTCTTAACAAGGAGGATTTCTCCCTCAGGATTCCGCACAAACGCCGCGGCACTTGGCAGGGGATTCTCGTAGTGAACCCACCCGCATTCAAAACAGACCATCCTCTCCCGGTCTTCAAGAGTCTTGGGATTCAAAGAATCTCCACAAATCGGACAGTTTTTAAACCTCATTTTTCGTGTTCCAAAAGGATTATATCACTTTTGTTTCTAATGGTGACGGAGGGCAACCACAGGATCCACACGTGCCGCACGGACGGCAGGATAGATTCCGGCAACAAGACTGATCACAACGGCAAAACCAATGGCTCCCACACACAGCCACAGAGGAAAACTGAAATATTCGAGGTAGGGAAGTCCCTGCTTTGCAAGAAAATAATTGACGACCTTATTGATAAAGAGACTGACTCCCCATCCTAGTCCCAGGCCAAAAATACCCCCTAAAAATCCAATCGAGACGGTCTCGAAGAAAAAGATTTTTTGTATGTCTCTATTGCTGGCACCCACGGCCTTCATGATCCCGATTTCAGAGTATCTCTCCAGTATGGACATGATCATGGTGTTGATGATCCCAAGGGAGGCGACCACAACGGCAATCATGCCCAAAGCCAGCAGAAACAGGTCCATAAAAAGAAATCCCTTCTGAAATTCTTCAAACTGATCGATAAGAGCAAATGTGCGGAATCCCAAGTTTTCAATTTTTTTCTTGACCGTATCGATAAAATCCGGAGAGGACACCCTGACATTAACGAGAGAATAGCCTCGTGTGGCTGATGGCTCCCGCAGGAGGTCCCAAAGATTTGTTATGGGAAGCTTTTTCATCGTGCCGGCTGTTTCAGGCGAGAGATAGACATCACTCTTGAGAAGGGCCGGCCCGCCAAAACCCATATTTTCGGCTACACCTGCAATGGTCATCTCATAGTTCTGTTTGGCAAAAGGAAGATCATCTCCCCGAAAAAGCGAGGAGAGATCATCGGGATTAAAGCGGGAAAGATCAACCGTAAGCGTCTTAATATTTATTTTTTTGCCTATAATCGAAGCAAAATCCTTGATCTTGAAACCTACAAGAAGAGAATCGCTGATGATTACAGAATTCTTTTCGTCTTTTGAGTAGGATTGTCCCGCCCGAAACTGCATGGTTTTTGAGGAGGAAACCTCTGTCGGTATGACTTGAATAAGACTGAATTTCTCTTGACCGCCAAGACTGATGGCGGCGGGGAACCGGATATCGGGAAGAACCAGATCCACTCCCCTAAATTTTTTGATTTTTTCTAGGGCATCATCATCAAGGACGCCGTCTTCTGTATTGATGTCCTGGCCCGTTTCTCCCGATAGGATGCCCCTTGGAATCAGTGAACCGGAATAGACCGTAATAAAATTGAAAAGTTCAAGTTCTTTAAAACGTTCGGCAACATTTTTCTGCATGCCCTTTCCGAAGGCAACCATGCAGACCAGGGCTCCTATGGCAATGACAACTCCAAAAGTCGTAAGGAAAGTCCGGAGTTTTTTCTTCCACAGGTTAGAAAAAGACAGGTCGATGTAGTCTGAAATCC
>CAZEWV010000220.1:0-5059 GCA_964516025.1 uncultured Eubacteriales bacterium | reverse complement strand
CCGAACCGGCGGCCGAGGAATTGATAGGCTGTGGATAAACGGCCCTGGTGGTATTTAGGGAGAAACAGGAAGCTGACAATAGTCCTTCCTGTGATGTATCCAAAAACGATCTGGAGGAAGGTCAAATTCCCTCCATAGGCCACTGCCGGGATGCTGATAAAAGTCAGTGTGCTCGTCTCTGTAGCGACGACCGAAAACAGCACGGCCCACCATGGAATTTGATGCCCTCCCAGGAAATAATCCGATGTGGTCTTTTGACGGCCGGATAGAATTATACCTAAGACGGTGACTCCCCCAAAATAAAGGAGAAGTACCAGGTAGTCGATAAATGTAAAACCCAATGTTCTGTCTCAATCCTCAAGAGTATACAAATTTGTCAAAAGATTCACAAATCATGGAAGAATTTCCTTTTCCCTGAATTTTTTTAGTGTTTTGTAAAGTGATTATAAATCACGCTTCGTTTTCTTTTTCTTGAGATGAAGGCGGGACCCCTCCGCGGCGCACCTCCGTCCTCGCTCCAAATCGCTGCGCGCAGAGATACACCGCTTCGCCCTCCCTTCATCTCCTTCAATCTAAATCAGTGGGGAGGAACCATGCCCGCTCGTCCTCCAAACGGATTTCTCCATCATCTTCCCAAAACTCTAAATAAAAATTCACGGAAAAGGAAATTCTTCCACAAATCAATGGACAAGTGCCGGATTGTATGATTTTAAATACTGTTCGAGTCCTACAGTTTCTGCGATAAGGAGGGCTTTGTCCCAACTGACTCCACGTTTTTTTCTGTAGGTTTCCAGAATGCGTATGATAGACAACTCCACTTCACCTGTTTGCCCTCCCAAGTTGGTCAGGAAATCAATCGCATCGAACAGCACAGCATTGGCTTGAGCATACGTGATGGGCACATGGTCATTGACATGGCTGTGGATCAAATGAGTTGCCCGTCCGATGAGTTTGAGGTTGCTCGGTTTAACATTGGTCATAGTGTTTCCCACCACTTTTCCCAGCCTAGCCATGACTCCGGTTGAATGGCCGTTTAGAAGGATCTTAAGGAGTATTTCTCTTTTTAAATTCAAGGGATCATCATCATTATCAAGCTTAATATAAAGAACAACGTCATCGTTTTTTTCGAAAGGTATCTGCCGGAGCAGAGTATCTATGTCTTTCGATCTGCTCTCCGTGACCAGGATGAGTGCTACCCGGGCCTCCTTCTCTTTAAAGAGTTTAAGAAATTTCATAGATTGTGAATTTGGATTGGCAAGTTCTTCGAGCTCTTCATCCATGCACACGAGGACTCCAAGATCTCCCTTTTGGGGCCCTCTTTGTTTGATGTTTTCTCCCGAGAACGAAAAATCATAGAGTTTTTCCTGATTGCTGCCTGCTTTGGCCAGGCTGGTCAGAGCGGCTTTTTTTAGATAAGGATCTTGAATCACTTTTTCGAAGGAATCCTTATAGGATCTTTTGTCCAATCCCCTAAAATTCCGTCCAAGGAAATTCGTCCATGCGTGCTGGCCGTCTTCTGCCTCAGTCCATACCTGAAGCCAGCATTTTCTTTCTTTTTCAAGGGTTGTGTCCAGAGGAAAAAGATGGAAAGTGGGGCTTCTTTCTGCGCAATCGATAAACACCGTGATCAATGCCTTTTTAGCAAAATAAGTGACCAGTCTTTTGTTTTTGTACGAATCAGATTCCAGTGTGGTGAACCGGGCAACATCTTCTATCTGAGACACAAGGAGTTTTTGAATCTTTTCGAATCCTTGAAGTCTCTTTTCAATTTTAGGTGCTTGGGAAAAGTCCAACTGTTCCAGTTCTTTTTGGGTCAATAAGTCTTTGAGGAAGCCATAGATCCCCGCCTCCAGGATGAGCCCTAAAACAAATGTTTCCGATGTCGTGGCCTGCATCCGGGTGGAACCGGTGATGGCCTGAGGACCTGTGGACAGGTTGATTTTTGTGATCGCAGGGTGTTCGATCACTCTGCGGCTTCTTTTAAAAGGCAGGAGAACGGTGTCCGGATTGTTGTAGATAAAATAGAGATGATTCCGAGCGTCTTCTATTGTTTCTTCCGAAAGTGATCCATAAAGATTAACCGCAGAGAGAATTGTTCCGATCACCGATGATGTTTCTCCTCCTTCTGTGATACAGAAAACGGCGTCACCTTTTTCGATGCCTCGATCTTCAAGTTGGAGTTTGCCCATAAGCTGGAGATCTTCAAAGCCCTCCAGGGAGCTGATGAGAGCCCGATCTCCTCCGGTCATTTCACCAATGAGGCTGTCTTCAATGTCTTCAGGCAGTGACGATTTAAGTGTTTTCCAAAATATTTGTCTTTTGATTTTTGTCCAGAAAGGCCTCCAAATAGCGCTTTCCATCTGTTTGGATAACCGGCCTGTAGCCCCACAGCCGTAGATATATATTTTCTTCTTTTCTCGTATGGCCTGGCTGACCGCACGGGCCGCTCGAGTAAGAAGTGTTGTGTCTTGTGACATCGACTTAAATTTTCTGGAGATATCTTCGTCTACGGAAAAAATCTGTTTCAAGCCCTCCGAAACATTCTTTTTTATCACAAGGCTCAAATTCATGGTTTTTGGATGTCTCTGCTCAGTCAATAGAGTGTGGAGTTGGAACGGCTTTTTATCGTGGACAAAATCCTTTGACTCGGCAGAAGGATTTATTCCCAAATGAGATAAGATTTCAGAAGACATTTTGAATTAGTTTACACCACTAAAAATGAGCGGGTCAAATAGAGGGGAAAATTTAAGTGACACTTTAGCGCTGATTATGTGTTTAGTTGTATATAGAAGTCGTAGGTGTAAAGAAGAGGTATTCAGGAACAGGATCATTTTTTTTAGGTGCACAGGGAACTTAAGAGGTTTAATCAACGTATTTATACATGATACTAATTTATAAAGTAATAGAGGTGCGTGATGAAACAGAGATTTATCGTTCTAGTATTAGTTTTGGTCTTGGCGGGAGTGGCATCACCCATATTTGCCCAGGAGGATGAAGAGGACAGATCAGGAAAGCATTATGTTGTTAATTTTTCTCTCTATTATCCAATCAGTCTGAATCAGTCTGAGTTTGACAGTGTCAATTTCAACCTGTCGTTGGCCTACGGAAAGGTCGGCAGTGTCAGAGGACTGGATGTAAGTGCTGGAGGGTCAGTGATCCACGGTGATCTTAGGGGCATTCAACTTTGCGGTCTTATAGGAGTAGTGGGAGATACAGGACGTGGAATGCAGATTTCGGGTTTAATAAACGTGGCCGGAGACAGTTTTTACGGTATTCAAGGATCGGGCTTGATCAATGTGGTGGGAAATGATTTTAGAGGAATCCAGAGCAGTGGTTTGATCAGTGTTTCCGGTCAAGAAGGCTTTGGTCTGCAGCTGTCTGGTTTGGCTAGCGTTGCCGGTGAAACTTTCAAGGGTATTCAAGCCAGCGGTATTTTTAGTGTCACCGGAGAGGAATTTAAAGGTATACAAGCGGCTGGGATCTTTAGTGTGGCCGGTGATAACTGTTACGGACTGCAGGCTTCCGGAGTATTTAATGTCACAGGTGATGTGCTCAGAGGCCTTCAAGCGGCTCCATTTAACGTTGCCGCGCATTCAGAAGGCCTTCAAGTCGGAGTTGTGAATGTTGCGGGGGCTTCCAAAGGAGTCCAGATCGGGGTAGTCAACTACACTCAGGAGGAGAACACGGGTGTTCCTTTTGGCTTGGTAAATCTGGCTGAAAATGGGCGTATTCGGGGGACCTTATGGGGTGGGAATTCAGTGGCCGCTACGGCAGGAGTAAAGTTTGCTGTCAATAACCTGTATTCAGTTCTATCCATAGGGTACGGCAATATAGAAGACAATATCGGTGGATCATTGACATACGGTTTCCACTACGGTGCCATGTTTCCCATCGGCAATTTATCTTTAGGAGCGGATCTGGGATATCGGGTCAGGGACAACAAAAGATTGTTCCGTCATACGGAATTGCTGCCCGATCAATTTATGCTTGAAGGACGGGTATTACTGAACGTTCCTCTTTCAGAAGGATTTTCCTTGGTGTTGGGTGCCGGTGGTCGTTACGTTTTTAATACGGATGAGTCCATTAGAACGGGAAAACTGAAACCGCAGGTGATTGCCGGAATCGAATTCTTTTAGATCTTATTTCGATTCTTCCAGCTCTTTCTCCATTTTTGCCAGGGTATCTAGATAGTTCTTTCGCGTGGGGTATTTATCTACGACTTTTTTCACAGCGTCAATGGCTTTTTCAAGTTCGCCTTTTTTATGGTAGAGAAGGCCAAGCGTGTAGTTCAAGTACACGGCATCGGGATCGGCCGCAAGAGAATTCTCCATGATTTCGATTCCATGGTCGTATTTGCTTTCGATTTCCAAGCTGTTGATAATGGACGCGTAACTGCTTTTTAAACCAGTATTATCCGGAAACTTTTGGATCGCATTTTCAAAAGTCTCGATGATTTTGTCGTTATCTTCGATGTTTTCGTAGTAAGTCACCAGGTTGTAGATCGCACTGACTTCGAAATCTGGATTGATGGTTTTTGACTTTTCGTTCAGCTCCAAACCCTTATCATACAGATCTTCCATCTTTCCGGTACTGAGAATACCCGCTGTCGGGATCCTGGGTTTGAACTCTGACGGGGACATATTTTTTGTTGACGAATATTCCAACTTCGCTATCTTGCCAGACAAACTTGTCCAGCGCTACACAGCCCCCTCACGTGGGTGAATAAAAGTCGAGCAAAATGAGCTTGTTCTCTTCTTTGGCCTGAGCGATGGCATCATCTAGGCTGTTCTCAACAAAAGCGACACCGGTAGGTCCGGTTTATACGCTTTTATCACCTGTTGAGCAGGATAAGATAACAAGGCACAAAATGACGACAAAAACAGTAAAATATTTTTTCATGTCGTCCTCCAATATGACCTATTTTAATTATTGTGCTAGTTTTCTCAAGTTTTTTTATATTTTTTTTAGATGAGAAAGCGGCCGTCTTTAGCGATGGTTCGACCCTTGGCTTTGATTGTGATTTTATCCACCAGAGCATCGTAATGGTGAGGACTGGAAT
>CAZEWV010000219.1:3403-5070 GCA_964516025.1 uncultured Eubacteriales bacterium | reverse complement strand
TTAGATAAAACCAGAAATTATATCGTATCCGGATTGGAAAGGTCAGGAACATCCATGCTCATGCAAATTCTGCATGCCGGGGGTGTTCCGATGGCTTTTGATAATTCCACCCGGCCTCCTGACGATAGTAATCCCAAAGGTTATTTCGAGTTGGAGGGGGGTAAGATTATCAACAAGCTGATGAAGGAGACTTTTCCATTTGAAAAGTTTAAAGGTCAGTTTATTAAAATCACGGCTTACGGGCTCAAGTTTCTTCCCTCGGGTCATTATCGGGTGATTTATTCAGAAAGAAATATAGAAGAAATCCTGGATTCCATGGAAAAGATGGCACGCATAGAAGACAATAACCGCAGCGACACAAGGGATGTCTTTGTCAAACTGAACACGGTGATCAAAGACTTGATAATGAAAAGAGAGGATATGGATGTTCTCTTAGTCAACTACAACCAGATCCTTGCGAATCCTAAAGACAGCATCAAAAAAATTCATGATTTTCTCGATTCATCCGATTTGAGTATTGAGCAGATGGTGAGTTGTGTCGATCAAAAGCTGTACAGGAAGAGAAGACTTCAATAATTCGGAATTTGGGGGCAAACTGCACTCTTGTCCCATTGAGGGAGGTCAAAATGGATAAGGAATTCACTCCCGTAGAGATTCCTACAGATCTTTACGAGAAAATCGAAGAAAAGATTAACAATACTGATGTGTCCACGGTAGCGGACTTTATTACAACTCTCCTTAAAGAAAAGCTGGCAAAGGATCAAGAAGAAACAGATTCTCTGAGCAGCGAGGATGAGGAAAAAGTCAAAGAGAGATTGAAAGCCTTAGGCTATATGGATTAACAGAAGCAGGGAGAATTCAATGGTCCAGCGTGCCATCAATTTAGAGAAAAAGATCACAGCCAGGAAAGCAAAGGTTGGGGTGATTGGACTTGGATATGTCGGTCTTCCTCTGGTTAAAGCATTTTTATCCAAAGATTTTTTTGTATTTGGCTTCGATGTGGATTTGAGGAAAATCAAGATGCTGAATCAGGGGAAAAGTTATCTCATACATGTGGACGCCAATGATTTAAAAACTAAAAGTGCTTCAAAGCAGTTCATGGCCACGGATGACTTCAGCAAATTAAAAGATGTGGATGTCGTTGTCATATGTGTGCCCACTCCTCTGGATTCACACAGAAATCCGGATCTGTCCTATGTTTTAAATACGACACGAACTATAGCAAAGCATCTCCATCGCGGGCAGCTCATCGTTCTCGAAAGCACAACCTATCCCGGAACGACAGAAGAGGAAATGCTTCCTATTCTTGAATCCACCGGACTTAAAGTCGGCAGTGATTTTTTCCTCGCCTATTCACCGGAACGGGAAAATCCTGGGGACAAAAATTTTTCTACTGCATCTATCCCCAAAGTGGTCGGTGGGATTACAGCGGACTGTCTCCGCTGCGCAAAAGCTTTTTATGACCAGATTGTTGTGAGCACTGTTCCCGTGAGCTCTCCAAAAGTGGCTGAAGCCACAAAACTTCTGGAGAATATTTTCCGTTCGGTCAATATTGCTTTGGTCAATGAGATGAAGATGATCTTCGACCGGATGGGGATCGATGTCTGGGAAGTGATCAAAGCGGCATCTTCCAAACCTTTTGGTTTCATGCCTTTTTCTCCTGGACC